>CAYILY010000038.1:0-7142 GCA_964364395.1 uncultured Gammaproteobacteria bacterium
GCATCTGGAATGACCACTGGCCGACTTTTTCGGTGGTTTTTGCCACTTGGCTGGTAATTTTTTATATTGCCGGCTTCTATACCCTAACCAACATTCGCAATGACCTGAAATTCTATATCACAGGCACGCAAACCATTGGCATCGGCGTCTTGGTGGCTATGGCTTATTTTTATATTTCGCCGACCATTGCCATCACTCCAAAAACTATTTTACTGCTAACAGCCATTACTTTTGCTTTATTGTGGCTGCTGTGGCGGCGTTTAGCCCACCGCTCCATTTCTTCACTGGCCCTGAAACGGCGCGTGTTGATGATTGGCGAGAACAAAACAGTTGAAGAATTAACCAAGCTGTTTGACAATAATCCGCAGCTGGGTTATGAAATGGCCGTCATTTTACCGCACAACCCCAAAGACGCGATTGGCAACTTGCCGGATTATCGCGACCCTAAAGCCTTAGAATCTATCATCAAAAAATACAACATTTCTACTATTGTCATGGATAACCAAGGCCGGGAATCAAAAGACTTGATTGATAACCTCTTCCATTATTTACCGTTGCGCCTGGAATTTATTTCTTTGGACCGGTTTTATGAGAGCATCACCAAGCGCATTTCGCTCGAAACTATCGACCAGTTCTGGTTCTTAGAAAATCTGCAAGAAGGCGCCAAGCGGCTCTATGATTTAGGCAAAAGAATCGTGGATATCGCCGTGGCCATCACTTCCGGAATAATCTCTCTTGCGCTCTTGCCCTTAATTAGCTTGGCTATATTTTTAGCCTACGGCCGGCCCATTTTCTTTACCCAAAAACGATTAGGCAAAGACGGCGAACCCTTTTTGGCAATCAAGTTCCGCACCATGGTGCGTGATGCCGAAAAAAACGGGCCACAGTGGGCCAGCGTCAATGATCCGCGCATTACGGCTTTGGGGGAAATTTTGCGCAAAACGCGCTTAGATGAAATTCCCCAGCTGTGGAATGTAGTGCGCGGTGAGATGAGTTTTGTCGGCCCGCGCCCGGAGCGCCCGGAATTTGTGGCCGAGCTGGAAAAAACCATCCCTTTTTACCGCGAAAGGTTGCTGGTTAAACCCGGCCTCACCGGCTGGGCGCAAATTAATTATTCCTATGGCGCCAGCGCCGAAGATGCCATGAAAAAATTGCAGTATGATTTATACTACATAAAAAACCGGTCGCTAATATTGGATATTGGCATTATTTTGCGCACTATTAAAACCGTGCTCTCGGCCGGCGGAAGGTAAAAAAACTGTCATGACGATGATTAATTTATGAAGATACTTTTCTGCAGTGGAATATTTCCGCCGGCTATTGGCGGACCAGGCACAGTTCTCACTAAGCTTATCCCGGCATTAATTGAGCGCGGCTATATTTGTTCAGTGGCTACTTTCGGGCCAGGCGATAATATTAGCCGGTCTTATGCTGTTCACCGCGTTTCCCTCTCCAAATCCCAGCCCGGGCGTTTTTTGGCTGTTTTGGGGCAAATTTGGCGCCTGGCGGGCCAACATGATGCTATCTATGCCACTGATACCTATACCCATGGCCTAACCTCTTTAGTTGTGGCTAAACTGCGAGGTAAGCCTTTTATCCTGCGCTTTACCGGGGACGCGGCCTGGGAGTCAGCTTTTAACCAAGGCTTAACCCAAGATTACATTGTTGATTTCCAGGGCAAATGGTATGGCCCTAAAGCGGCTTTCCGCAAATGGCTGCGCAAATTAATTTTGCAAGGTGCGGACAAAATTATCACTGACTGCGAATTTTTAAAAAATCTAGTAAAAATTATAGGCGTTGACAACTCTAAAGTAACAGTCATTAATAACGTCAGCGAACAATTACCTCTGGCCGAGGAAACAAAAAACTTTGGAGAACATGTCTTGTTAACTCAAGCGCGTCTGGTTCCCTGGAAAGGCATGGCCGCGATTATTGACGCCTTGCCGGCCATCCAAAAACAATTTCCTGATGCCAAGCTGTTAATTATGGGCGACGGGCCGGAGGAAGAGAGATTAAAGTTAATAGTTAATAGTAAAGGGCTAATAGATAAAGTCATTTTTTTAGGGAAAGTGACGGATAAAAAAACAAAAAAATCTATTTATGAGGCCAGCCACATTTTTATACTCAATACTTTTTACGAAGGCATGTCCAACACTTTGCCCGAAGCCGCGGCCGAAGGCTTGCCGATTATCACCACGCGCGCCGGCGGCAATCCGGAATTTGTGGACGAGAATAACGGGCGCTTAGTGGAGTATAATAACGTGGAACAAATCACCGCGGCCGCTATAGAATTATTCTCATCGCCAGAGAAGGCCAAACAATTAGGCGACAACGGGAAAAAGCGAGCCCAACAGTATACTTTGGAAAATTTGGTTAATAAAAACATTGCGTTGCTTAAAAGCCTATGAATATTTTAATCACCGGTTGTGCGGGGTTTATTGGTTCGCATCTCACAGAAAGATTGTTAAATGATGGCCACCGGGTTATTGGGGTGGATAATTTTTATACTGGCTCGAAAAATAATCTTAAAACCTTTGTTAACAATCCTAACTTTACTTTTATTGAACACGACATCACGGAGCCACTGGATCTGCCTGAGCCCATCGAACAAATCTACCACTTAGCTTGCCCGGCCGCGCCCGTGCATTACCAAAAAGACCCCATTAAAACTCTGGCTACGGCTTTTATTGGCACAAAAAATATTTTGGATTTCGCCAAAAAAAATAACGCCAGAATTCTTTATGCCTCCACTTCGGAAATTTATGGCACGCCCTTAGAGCATCCCCAGCACGAAAACTACTGGGGCAATGTCAACCCCATCGGCCCGCGCAGCTGTTACGACGAAGGCAAGCGCGCCGCCGAAGCCTTGTGTTTTGCTTACCACCGCCAGCATAGCACTGACATCCGCGTGGTGCGCATCTTTAACACCTATGGCCCGCGCATGGCGCAAAATGATGGCCGGGTAATGCCTAACTTCATCAACCAGGCTCTTAAAGGCGAAGCTATTACGCTTTATGGCACTGGTGACCAAACCCGCAGTTTCTGCTATGTTGATGATAATATCAGCGGCTTAATAGCCATGATGAATCAAGACAATTTTTTAGGGCCGGTCAATATCGGCAACCCCGCGGAAATTACTATGCGCGCTTTAGCGGACAATATAATCCGCTTGACGAATTCCGAATCACAAATCACCTATCATCCCTTGCCTCAAGACGATCCGCACCGCCGCCAGCCGGACATAACTTTGGCCAAAGAAAAATTAAATTGGGAACCAAAAATTAGCTTAGAAGAAGGATTAATTAAAACCATCAATTATTTTAAGAGTTATGCCTAAAAATATCTTAGTCACTGGTTCCGCCGGATTTATCGGCATGCATGTGGCTCGCGCCCTATTGGAGCGCGGCGATAATGTTATTGGCATTGATAATTTTAATTCTTATTATGCCACCGAGCTCAAAGAAGACCGGAATAATATTTTAAATAAATACCGTAATTATAAATTACACCGCGCTGATATTAGGGATAAAAATATTATTGAGCAGATTTTCAAAAACGAGCGGATTGATATTGTCTGCCATTTGGCGGCCCAGGCCGGCGCCCGCTATTCGATTGAACACCCGGGCGAATATATGCAAAGCAATATCGAGGGCACGGTTAATATTTTTGAAGCCGCCCGCACCCATAAAGTTGCCGACATTATCTTTGCTTCCAGTTCCTCGGTTTATGGCAATAATCCGGTTCCCTGGAGCGAGAGCCAGGCCGTGGACATGCCGATTAACCCCTATGGCGCCTCCAAACGCGCCACCGAGCTTTTGGCTTTTACCTACCACCATCTTTATAAAATGAACATGACCATGCTCCGTTATTTTACGGTTTATGGCCCCTGGGGACGGCCGGATATGGCTTATTATAAATTCGCGGACAAAATAGTCAAAGGTGAGCCAATTGATGTTTATAACAACGGCGAGATGAAACGGGATTTTACTTTTATTGACGATATTGTGGCCGGCACTCTAGCGGCTTTTGACAATCCCAAACCCTATGAAATTTACAATCTCGGCAACCACCACAGCGAAGAACTGGGAAAATTCATTGCCCTAATTGAGAAGAATTTAGGCATTGAAGCTAAGAAAAACTATTTGCCTTTGCAGCCTGGCGACTTTTTGGAAAATTTTGCCGACACCGCCAAAGCTAAAAAAGACTTGGGTTTTGAACCCAAGACTTCGATTGAGGAAGGGATAAAAAAGTTTGTGGAGTGGTACAAGGAGTACTATAAAATTTAGATATTGCGCGATTGAACCACTGCCTGATGAAGCAATCCGTTCGTAACCAGAACGCCGTTTTGGTGATAGATGTTTTTGATATTATATACCAGCTCACCGCCCTTCATATCAGTCATCTCGCCGCCCGCTTCTTTAATTAGGCAATAAGCCGCGGCCGTGTCCCACTGCTTAATTTTATTTGTGCTGGTAAAATAGCAATCAGCGCTGCCTTGGGCAACATCGACAATCTTTAGTCCAGCACTTCCTTTTTGAATGAATTTGCGCACTTTTAGCTCGTCTAATACTGCTCGGTCTGCCGCAAAAAAATGATGCTTGCTTACCACAGCCCGGGCAGACGATGTTTTAGCGACATCGCTTGCCTGGAGCCGTTCCCAGATTTTTTTTGATAGCCGGAAAGCCCCTTTCCCTTTTTCGGCAATGTAGAGCAAATCGGCCGCGGGTGCATATACAGCCCCAAGAACCGGCTCATGATTTTCCACTAAAGCAATCATAACCGCAAATTCACCGGTTTTTTCCACAAAATCAGCGGTGCCATCCAGAGGATCGACAATCCAAACGCGCGGCGCGCTTAAACGGCTCATATTATCCGCGCTTTCTTCCGAAAGTATCGGGTACTGGGTTGCGGCCAACGTTTTATGGATAAGCGCGTCAGATTCAACATCCGCGCCCGTCACAAGCTCGCCGGCCTCTTTTTCTGTCACTTTAAAATCAGTTTGATAAATCTCAAGCGTACGCTCGCCGGCCGCCAGCGCGGCGGTAATAGCTAAACTCATTTCGGGTAAAAAATCCGGGCGCGGCAACTCCATATTAAACTTTTTCTTTTTGTCTACTGACCCCGCTGGTATCTTTAACTTTAATCGTTTTTACCATTTGTGGTATTAGCATCACGGAAAATAAAAAAGTGGCTATCCATCCTAGTATTTGGGCTAAGTCAAATTTCATATTTATCTACGACAAGGCTTTTACGATTTTTTGCGCGATAATGATATCTGTCGCGGCTCTTGATTCTGCCCTAAATCCGCCAATGTGCGGGGTGATAATGACATTGCTATGCCCCTCCGCAAATTTGACGAGGGGATGTCCCGCTGCATCAATCCCAAATTCAGTTTCTCCGCCAAGCACGTCTGCTGCGTATCCAGCGATTATTTTTTTCTGCAAGGCTTTTAGTAAATCGTCCTCATTAACAATTGCACCGCGTGATGTGTTGATGAGGTACGCGCTATTTTTCATTTTCTTAAAAATTTTATCGCTAAACATGCCGGCCGTCTCTTCGTTGAGCGGAGCATGGATGGAAATAATATCCGAATCTGACAAAAGGGTTTCAAAATCAACGAGCTGAACGTTTTCAGAAGCGCCTTTGAATGGATCGTATGCAATAACGCGCATACCAAACGCTTTCCCATATTGCGCCACCATGGAGCCGAGCCGCCCCAAACCCACAATACCAAGTGTTTTGCCGTGAAGATTATGCCCGGGAAACTTTTCACGCCGCCAATTTCCTTTTTTAACATCTTCAAATGATTCGAAAATACGGCCCATCAATACAAGTAACAAACCAAACGCGAGCTCCGCAGTTCCGGTTATTTCCCTCAGATCATCACCCTCAAGATTTAAAATTTGGATGCCGTTCTCTTTAGCGTACACAACGTCAATATGGTCAGTTCCAGTTGTCGCGGTTGCAATGAATTTAAGATTTGACGCAGCCACCATAGCTTCCTTAGTAATACGGCCAAGGCCGACAACAGCCATATCACAATCTTTGGTTATATCTTTGCGATATTCAACCTCACCTATCTTCTCCAGAATATTCTTTGCCTCCGGATTAAATTGCTCTATAGTGACTAAAATTTTCATACCTTTTTGGAAAGAAAAAATTCGGCCAATTTTAAATCAAATGGCTCGTTAATATCTAATGAGCGTTCGGCCGGCATAATATAGGCCCGAGAAACCGGACCAAACAAATCGTTATTCATAATATGTTCGGTCTTGGTCAGGTAGATTGCGCAGTTGCGCTTATACGCTTTAGCGCCTGCCTGGCGACGGGCTGATTGCGGCCCTTCTTCCGCAAACATGGGTAAAATGATGTCTTCGGTATCAATTTTTTTAATTTTAACCGGATCAAAATCAGTCAGCTCAATCATGCCCATCACTGAATCAGCCCCAGTATCCACCACCTTTTTAATAGCAATATCAATGTCCTCGGCAGTCCGCAAAGGCGAAGTTGGCTGCAAAATCATCACATAATCATATTCCTCATTCGTATTCTCTTTTAACCATTGCAACGCATGTTGAACAACCGGAATGTGCGGCGTATCATGTTGGGCTAATTCAGCTGGTCGCATAAACGGAACCTCGGCCCCAGACTGACGGCAAATAGTTGCAATTTCTTCATTATCAGTCGAAACAATAGTGCGGGTCAGTAATTGACTTTTTTTAGCGGCCTCGATGGTGTACGAAACCAATGGCCTGCCCGCTAAAAGAGCTATATTCTTTTTCGGAATACTGCTTGAGCTGCCTCGAGCCGTTATTAAACCCAATATTTTCTTATTTTTATACATAAAAACTAATGTGGATTTGGGCGGTCTTGGTCGCCATCGCCTCTAGTTAAATACCAATTATTATAACCAAAAAAAATATTTTTGTCAATAAAATCACCTTCCTGCCAAGCACAAAAATTAATATAATTTTTTGCGTATGAAACGGGGCTAAAATACATTGGCAAGTGCTCCAGCGGAGTCCCATATACGTCAAAAAATCCCAGCTGTTTAAGCGTATCATGGCCATACTGCCCGCTGAACATGAAATCAATAATGTCAACGATGCCGGAGACTTCTACTACAAACTTCTCCAGAACAC
>CAYILY010000039.1:0-7075 GCA_964364395.1 uncultured Gammaproteobacteria bacterium
TCTGGACCTATGGGACGAAGTCGGCGCTATTGGCGAGATTATGCCCGAGCTTTTAAAAATGAAAGGCTGCCCCCAGCCCGAGAACTGGCACACCGAAGGCGATGTCTGGGAGCACACGCGCTTAGGTTTGGCCAATTTGTCTTCGGAAAAGTTTAAAAAAGAATTTGGGGATAAAGCTGTTGATCTGGAATTAATCTTGGCTGTGCTGTTCCATGACGCGGGCAAGCCCTATACCATCCGCACTCCGGCCAAAGACGGCACTGACCGCATCCGCTATGACGAACACGACACCGTGGGCGCGGACATTGCCAAAAAAGTTTTGACCAGGCTCAAGGTGGCGGCTCCGCCCAACATCAGCGCCAAGCCTAACCGTGTGGCCTGGGCCGTGCGCTACCACATGCTGGCTGTCCATGGTAATCCGGCGGATATGCGGCCCACCACCATTGAAAAATATTTCTTCAGCCGCACCCAGCCCTCGCAAACTTTGCTTAAACTCATGCTAGTCGATGGCCTGGCCACGGTGAATCAAGAAGGCAATGGCATGTCCGACCGGTTTGGGCTGGTAAAAAACCGCATGCAGGAAATTAAAATGCGGACCAACAGCCATGGCACCAGCCTGGTTAAAGCCTTGGTCAATGGCGGGGATATAATGGAAAAATTAGACATTAAAGCCGGGCCAAAAATTGGCGAAATTTTGGAATTGGTCCGCCAAAAACAGCTCGCCGGCGAAATTAAATCCCGCTCCAAAGCTTTAGAATTTTTAGATACTTTAAAATAATATGCTGAAAATTATTGATGAAACTAATGAGTATCTAGTACTAGAAAAACCAGCTGGCCTTTTGGTGCACCCCGCTCCCGGCCACACTGGGTTAACCCTGGTTGATGAATTGCTGTCAAAATATCCGGAACTTAAAAACACTGGCGACAACCCGGCTCGCCCGGGCTTAGTCCACCGCTTAGACAAAGACGCTTCTGGCTTGATGGTGGTGGCTAAAACCCAGGCTATGTTTAATGACTTAAAACAGCAATTTCAAAACCGCACCGTGAACAAAGAATATATCACCTTAGTCCACGGCGTTATGACGCCAACCCAGGAACATGATGTTATTGATAAGCCCATTGGCCGCGCCCACGGCCGGATTGCCCGCATGGCCGCGCACAGCCAAAGCCTGGATAGCGCCAAAGAAGCTAAAACCGAATATTGGGTTATCAAGCGCTTGCGCCACCACACCTTATTGCGCGTTAAAATCCATACCGGCCGCACTCACCAAATCCGTGTCCATATGTTTTCGCTCGGCTATCCCTTGGTCGGCGATAAAATCTATATCCAAAAACGGGTTAAGCCCGCCAAAAATATTGAGCGATTATTTTTGCACTCCAATAAATTAGGGTTTAAAGATTTGGCTGGCGCATACCATGAATATGAATCTGAATTGCCGGATGAATTAAATAACTTTTTAAATTCATTAAAATAATATGTCCCAGTCCGCGAAACTAATTATTATCTCTGGTCCGTCGCAAGTTGGCAAAGACGCGGTCGTTAATAAGCTTTTAGCCAAAGCCACGGAATTAAATTTAGTTAAAGCCGTCACTTATACTTCCCGCGAACAGCGGCCCGAGGAAACCAAAGGCATTGACCACCATTTTGTCACGCCGGAAAAATTCCAGGAGTTAATTAAACAAGATTTCTTTTTGGAATGGGCGCCCGTGCGCGAAAAATACTTTGGCACGCCCAAACAGGCGGTTTTAGACCTGCTAGCCCAAGGCAAGAACGTAATTTTAAAAATAGACGTCCGCGGCGCCAAACAAGTTAAAGAAAAATTCTCACAGGTACTGACCATTTTTATCATGCCGGACTCTTTAGACAACCTCAAAGCCCGCATGGAGAAAAAAGGTTTTTCTCCGGAACAAATGGCCATTCGCTGGCAAGAAGCCATGAATGAAATTGAAGAGGCCAAAGGCTATGACTATAAGGTAGTAAACCAAGAGGGCGAACTAGAACAGACAGTCAGTCAAGTTGTTGACATAATTAACAAAATCAGTTAATATCCACCTATTATATTTAATTTTGACTATGCCTATAAAGAAATCAGCCATTAAAGAACTGCGCAAAACCAAGAAGCGCACCACCCACAACAAGATGGTCAAGGAAAATATCAAGATCGCCATCAAGAAAGTGGTTAAAGCCTTAAACGCCAAGGATGCGGCCGCTGCCCAAGCCGCGGTTATCGCCGCCGTTAAACTCCTCGATAAAGCCGCCAACAAGGACATTATCCACGCCAACAAGGCGGGTCGAAAAAAATCCCGCTTACTAGCTACTGTTAAAAAAGCGAGCCAATAGGCTCGCTTTTTAGTTATTTGAGGATACTATCCAGCAATATCGTAAACAACAGCTTAGGCTCGCCTTTGCCGGTTTTGAGGGCGCTGTCTAAGCGCACCAAAGCCTGATACATGCCCTTGAGGCGCAAAGCGCTCATGGCCCGCGACCGAGCGCGGGTTTTCTGCACCACAAAAGGGTGGAGCGATAACGCGGCGGCTAACTCTTTATCCGAGCTATTACTATTGCTTAAAGCCAGCATCAACCGCACCTCGCGAATAACCATAGAAAGCAAATAAAGCGGCTTGCTGCCTGCTAAAAACTGCTGCTCCAAAAGCTGGAGCGCTAATTTTTTATTGCCATGGCCAACGGCATCAGTAAACTGCCAAATATCATCATTTAAATTGCTTTGCGCCAAATCTTTAACGGCTGCCAGAGTTATCACCGCGCCCGGCAAGTGCGCCAGCTTTTCGCTCTCGCTTTTTGCGCGGTGCAAATCTGTGCCTACTATTTCCATTAAATGACGCACAGCATTAGGCTCAATGCTTTTTCCAGCTTGTTCAACCCAACGTTTTATCCATGACTCTACAGTATATGGCTCGGGGCTGGCGAACTCTTTAGCCTCGGCATCTTTTAATAGTTTTTTAATCAAACCCAAACGTTTATCAATAGTCCCGGCTTGGTAAATTACCAGACTAACATCATCGCTAATAGTATGCCTGTCCAAGTATTCTGCCAAAGGCTCGCGTACGGCTTTGTTGTCCAAAGCGTTTTTTATGACAACCGTTTTTTTGCTACTAAAAAGCCCACTCCCGGAAAGAATAGGGGCAATTATTTCCCAGTCCGCGCTTTCATCGCGAAAAATATGGACCTCACTCCCCTCGGCTTTGGCCTTAGCGAGCAAGGAATCCAGATGCTGCTGAGAGCTAAAACTGTCTTCACCGTAGATAAATATTAGCATAGCGATACCAAATCAATACGAAAACATACTAATGACACGAAAATTTATTTAAGTTTATCATAATCAGGATTTATAACTCTTTTAGGTTTTAGAAAGCTATTGCGAAAATTAACAACAAGTCCAAGTTTAGCCTTAGCGGATTTCAAGTATCTTTGCATTTGAAAATAATCTTCTTTAGTGACAAATTTCTTAGCCTTAAAATCTACAATTATTATTCCATCCAAACCCTTTATTATAAAATCGACAATATTGCCTTCAACAGTTGCTTCTTTTAAATTCCTACTCAAATTGTATTCACGTTTATATTTTAATCCTTCCTTTAATAATAATTCCTCAAATTTATCGGCATACTGTTTTTCGCGACAGAACCTGCCCATCTTTTTATAGATTTGCAAACAAAGTCCGGTAATTTTATAAGATAATTTTGGAAAAACTAAACCCTCCATATTTAGTATTTTTCGTATGTTTTAGTATTGATTTAGTATCGCCTAGTGCGCCTCTTGCCAATTTTTCCCGCTATGCACCTCCGCCACTACCGGAACCTGCAACTTGACCACATCCTGCATGCATTTTTGAATAAAATCAGACACTTTTTTAATACTGCCTTCCGGGGATTCAAACACTAATTCATCATGCACCTGCAAGAGCATGCGTGCCTTGGGCTCGACCTTGGTTAAACCTTTATCAATCTCGATCATCGCCATTTTTATAATGTCAGCGGCCGTACCCTGAATCGGCATATTGGTGGCTAACCGTTCCGCCGCCGCCCGAATTTGCGCCATGCCGGAGTTAATCTCCGGTAATTGCAGTCTCCGACCGTACTTAGTTTCCACATAACCCAAGCGGCGCGCCGAGTCTTTTACTGCTTCCAAGTATTTCGCCAAACCGGAAAAAACGGAAAAATAACTATCAATAAACTGTTTAGCTCGGGCATAATCCATACCTGTGCGCTGAGCCAAGCCATGCGGCCCCATGCCATATAACACGCCAAAGTTCACTTCTTTGGCCGTGCGGCGCAGTTCGGGCGTAATCTTATCCTCGGGCAATTGGTGTATAAACGCGGCCGTGGAAGTATGAATGTCTTTGCCGGCTTTAAAAATTTCAATTAACTTTTTATCCCCGGATAAATCCGCGGCCACACGCAGTTCGATCTGTGAATAATCCGCGGAAATCAGGACATTCCCCTTTTCCGCGATAAACGCCTTGCGGATCTCGCGGCCCAATTCCGTGCGGATCGGAATATTCTGCAAATTCGGGTCATTGGAGGACAGCCGGCCGGTGGAGGCAATGGTCTGGTTATAACTAGTGTGCACCCGCCCGGTGGCTTTATTAACCAATTCCGGCAAAGCGTCTAAATAAGTATTTTTCAATTTAGCCAGTTCGCGGTGCTCCATGATTAATTTAATAATCGGGTGCTTGTCCGCCAATTTTTCCAATTCGTCCGCGGCCGTGGAGTAGCCGGTTTTGGTTTTGCCCACGCCTTCGGTGGATAGCTTTAATTTCTCAAATAAAACTTCTTTTAATTGCAATGGCGAATTAACATTAAAAGTCATGCCCGCCAGTTTGTGGATTTTCTTCTCGAGCGCCGCAATGCTTTTGCCAACATTAGATGCCATGGTTTGTAAAAATTTCACATCAACTTTTATACCGGCTTCTTCCATCCGTTGCAGAACCGGCAAGAGCGGCATTTCGATTTCGGAAAATAATTTATACAGCTTTTCTTTTTTTAATTTAGGTTCTAATTTTTTTACCAAGCGGAAAGTATAATCCGCGTCTTCAGCGGAATAATCCGCCACCCGCTCGGCCGGCACCTGCGTTAAAGAAATCTGCTTTTTGCCTTTGGGGCCGATCAAGCTTTCGATGGACACCATCTCGTGTTTTAATTCCACAAACGCCAAATTATCCAAAGTGTGCGAGCGGGAGGATGGCTGCATTAAATAAGCCGCGATCTTAGTATCAAAATCCAAGCCGCCAACTTCATAACCCGCATGGCGCAAAACTTCTAAATCATATTTAATATTGTGGCCATATTTTTTAATTTTTGCGTTCTCCAAAATGCCCCGCAAAGGCTCTACTATCAAAGCTAATACATAGTATGCTTCGCCTTCTTTAGCGCAGAGCGCCAAACCAATCATATTCGAAGTAATACCACCCAAACTGTCGGTTTCCGTATCAATGGCCAATTCTTCAACTCCAGCCAATTGTTTGGCTAATTTCTTAGCTTTTTCTTCAGTATCAACTAAATGATAGCCATCACGAATTTCGAAGTTCTCTATAACAACAGCTTTACCAGAAGAGAATAAACCCTGTTGCCCGGCTGACTCGACGGCTGGCAAACCGCCCAACACAGTCTGCGCGCGGTTTAATAAAGTGCGGAATTCCAGTTTACGGAATAATTCAAATAAATGTTCTTTCTCGGCCGGCTTAACCGCGAATTCTGCGGGCTTGAATTTAATATCCAAATCACACTTTATTGTCGCGAGCTCGTGCGACATATAGGCTGACTCTTTATTCTCTAAAAGTTTTTTAGCCAAAGTTTCCTTAATTAATCCCCTCCTGCCCGAGGAGGGGTCAGGGGTGGTGGGAGCTCCACCGTGCTCTAAATATTTATAAATCTCATCAATGGAATCAAATTTTGAGAGTAAATCTTTAGCGGTTTTCTCACCCACGCCCGGCACGCCCGGGATATTATCGGACGAGTCGCCGGCTAAAGCTTTGAATTCAATCACTTGCTCCGGGCCAAAACCATATTTTTCTTTTACTCCGGCCGGATCATAAATCACGGTATCACTAAGGCCTTTTTTTAAAGTGTAAACCACGGTGTGTTTATCCACCAACTGCATAGCATCCATATCGCCGGTGACAATAAAAGTTTTTAATCCCCCCTGCCGCGCCGCTTGGTTGGCTAAAGTGCCGAGCACGTCATCCGCCTCAAAACCTTTGTGTTCTTCGATGCGGAAACCAAAAGCCGCCGCCACCTCCTTGATAAGCGGAATTTGCGCGTACAACTCATCCGGCGCTTTCTCGCGGGTGGCTTTATATTCTTTATATGACTCGTGCCGAAAAGTTCCACCCGCCACGTCAAAAGCCACGGCCCCATATTCGGGTTTTAAATCCTTGATAATCGTCAGCATTATCGAGGTGAACCCATACACCGCGTTCACCAAAGTGCCGTCTTTGGTAGTAAGGGGCGGCAAAGCGTGCCAAGCGCGGTGCAAAAGCGCGTGGCCGTCGATAATCACGAATTTTTTAGTGCCGTGTTGTGTCATCTTGAGGCTTTTAATATTTATTTGATAATTTAGGTAGTTTTTACCTTTAAATTGACAGACAGCGTGTAATGTGATATGAATAATAGTCGCAATTCCGCGACACAAAAGAGGAGTTATTGTGGCCATGGCCAAACCACATATGATCGCGTTCAGTTTTCTTCAGGATGAAAAAATGTCCTTGAATCTCTTGGTCAACCAAGAACTCCGCCAGGGATACATTAATAAACTGGATGCCCAATGGACGGCCACAGTGTGCGTCCCAAAGAGAACGGCGGAAGAAGAAGACTTGTTCGTCAAGGTACACATAGACCCTGATGGAAGTGTCGTACCAGCTTGACGACGAGTATGGCCGCCCATATCCCCCTCGCTCAATTGACCCCGTTTGTGCAACACGCATAAACGGGGTTCATTTTTACATAGGAAATTGCCTAAAAAATTAAATTTTAAAAAAATGAAAAACCAATATCTTACAACGAGACGGTTACAAAACTCATTTAGCTAACTTCTTAAGGTAAAACTTGATAAAAG
>CAYILY010000040.1:0-6722 GCA_964364395.1 uncultured Gammaproteobacteria bacterium
GGAAAGCGGTAATTTTAGGGAAGATAGTTTCCATAAAGTTATTATATCACAAGCTATGACACTACCTTATACATTGATTTTTGGCTAGTTTTAGGGTATTACTTAGATTACAACGTGGGCCCGTAGCTCAGTTGGTTAGAGCGCCATCCTTATAAGGTGGATGTCGATGGTTCAAATCCATCCGGGCCTACCATTAATATAAAAAACACCCCACATTTTGTGGGGCGTTTTTTGCGGTCAGAATTTTGGTAGGGGATTTTCACGCGGTGCGCGCTCAATCAGGGTTTCCTTGATAATCGCTATGGCCTCGTTGACCATAGGGGTGGTTAAGTCGCACTCTACTAAGTTGCGGCTGCCGCGCGCCGCCAGGGGGGCAAAGATTTTGCGCAAATCAAAATGCAAATGGTGGGTATGGATAACGGCTTTTAAAAATGGCCCGCGCGGGAAAAATAAGGCAATGGTTTTGGCTTGCGGCGCGTGGGTTAAAAGGTCGTGGATAATATTATGCAAATCCAGTTCCGTGGTTTGGGTGGCGCTAAAATCTTCGCTTTTCACGGCCGACCAGAGCAAGCCGCATTCTGGCTCGGTGTGGAGGCCGGCCAGTATCCGCCCCCAGAGCTGCAAAGCTGTGATGGGTTTGTTGCCATAAAGCTCGGCCGCAATTTGTTCGCGTCGGCCGCCCAGCGTAATTAATTCGCTGGCAATGGCTAAAGTGCGCGGGGTGATGTTGGTCGATTGGAAACTGTTAGATTCGGAAATTATGCCCGTGAGCAGGCAAGTGGCGATATCCGCGCCAATTAGATTTTTATCCCAAACTTCCATTAAATTATAAACCACTTCGGTAGTGGCTACGGCCGTCAGTTCGACCAAGTTCAGTTCGCCAAAATGTTCGTTTTCGGCTTGGTGGTCAATATTAATCAGCGGCACTTCGTAAAAAAATGTGGTGTGGTTATCATAGAGCCGGCCTAAGGATTCTAAATCCGGCGAGCCTAAAGAGACAATCAAATCAAAAGGATAAGTTGGCTCCGCAATGTCCGGCGGGCCCAGTTTTACCCGTTCGCCATTGGTAATCATGGTTATGGCCAGCTGGCCGTTTTTGATGCTATAAGTAATGCCGCGCACCGGCTGGCCACGCAAATCAAAGGTAATAGTCAGGCGGTTGTCCGGGCCAATGGCAGTGGCAATATCCTGATAATGAGGGAGCCAGGCGCAGTTGGAAGCCAACCGTAAAGCCGCGTTATCAATGGCGATGGTGGCTTTTTTGCCTTGTTTTTTTAACAGTAAATAAAAAGCCAGAGCCGCGGCCACGTCATCGGGCGAGGGATTGGCTCTGGTAACAAGTAAAACATTTTTTGCGCTCCGCAAGTGCGCGAGGATTTGCTCTAAAGGCTCAAGCGACATAAAGCGTAATTTGTATTGGTATTGAAGTTAATGGGTTATCATAGTTAAAGATTGGAGCCCTGTCAACTATCAATGTTTGATTGCTTGGCTAACTAACATTATACTAATCCATATGCCAAATAAATACGCGCAAATCGCGCAAGCGGAATTAGACTTGCACCAAATGACCCGCCCTGAGGCTGAGGCGGCGGTTAAAGATTTTTTGGAAGCGAGCCGCCAAGCCGGCCATAATTTAGTGCGGATTGTGACGGGCAAGGGTTTACACTCGGTTAGCGGGCCAGTGCTTAAAGAAGCGGTGCGGAATTATTTGGATAAGCATGATTATGAATACAAGCAGGCAAAGCTGAACGAGGGTGCCATTGAGGTCAGGCTATAAAGCCGGGTTTGTTTTTGCTATACTAATGCCATTAGCAATTAATATTTATATCTATGGCTAAAGGCAATAATTCACACAAAAAAGAAAAGAAAAAACCCAAGAAGGACAAAGTAAAAAAATAACTATGCCCACAACTAGCCAAAAAGGCTTAAAAATGCGAACAACGGTTACAGTTGTGGCCGTGGTTATATTTTTGGCGATAATTTTTGTCCATACTTTTATGGGCATATTTGCGCCCATGTTGGGCAAATGGGGTGAGCCGATTTTTGGGACTTTATCCGGTGCCATGCCGGAAATGTCCGGTTCCATTAAGGAGGACGTTCGCTTGCTGGATATTGTTATGTTTGCAGCTACGGTTTTGCTGGGCATATTCCTTATCCGCAGCGTTGGGCGCGAGGCTAAGCAGCGTTTTGAGTTAGAAACCATGGCCAGGGAGCTGGCAGACTTAAACGCTAATTTAGACAGCAAGGTTAAAGAACAGACCAAAGAGTTGCGCGAGAGCAATAAGCATTTAGAATCTCTTTCTGTAGCCAAAACCGAATTCATCTCCGTGGCCGCCCACCAGTTGCGCACGCCGCTGACAGCTATCAAATGGATTGGCCAGTTATTGCAAAAAGACGCCTCTAGCCTCAAAAGCGACCAAGCCGAACAGGTAGGCAAATTAAACGGGATTATCAATAAGATGGTGGCTTTAGTGGGGGATATATTGAATGTTTCCCAAATCGAAGAAGGCCGGTTTGGGGCCACTTTAACCAAGCAGGATATTTTACCATTATTACAAGGCATTATTAGTGTGATTGAGGTTAATGCCCAGGCCAAGAATATAAAATTGATAAAAAATATCCCCGCTGTTTTGCCGCCGCTGCCCCTGAATGCCGAGCGGCTGAAGCAGGCTTTGGAAAATATTATGGGCAATGCGGTTAAATATACCCCGGCCAATGGCCAGGTAGAGGTGGCGGTGAGCGCTGACAGTAAAAAATTGTCGATTGCGGTGTCGGACACCGGCATTGGCATTTCGCTGGCCGATCAAAAGCGCTTGTTTGGCAAATTTTTCCGCGCCAATAACGCCTTAAAGCACGATACCGAGGGTACGGGTTTGGGGCTTTATATTGCCCGCAATATAGTGGAAGCCCATGGCGGCGCTATTACGGTTAAGTCGGCGGCTAGTAAGGGCACTACATTCACCGTCGCCTTGCCGCTAGGCAAGGGCAAGGCTTAGTATTGAAATAAAACTTCATTATGTATTAATATAGAATAACTAGAAGTAATTTTATTAAATAAAACATCTATGAAAATTGAACAAAAAAAATGGACCGCCCCGAGCGGCTGGAAAACATTGTCCAGCGCGCCGCTCCCGGCTCAACCGGATTTGGTTCTATTATTCGGTGGCAACACGCCACTAAAAAATAAAGCATTGTATGACGAAATTCGGTCCTGGTACCCACAGGCGCATCTTATTAGCGCCTCAACGGCCGGGGAAATTATTAAAACCGAAGTATCTGACGATAGTTTAGTGGTAACGGCTATAAAATTTGAAAAAACCACTTTGCAGTTTTCGGAAGTCGGCATTAATAATGCCGATGAAAGCGAGGCCGTGGGCCAGAAATTAGCTCAGGCCTTGCCCAAAGAAGGCTTAGTTCATACTATGATTTTCTCGGATGGTTTGTCGGTAAACGGCACGGCTTTGGTCAAAGGGCTCCTATCTGGTTTGCCGAAAGAGGTATCGGTAACCGGCGGGTTAGTGGGGGACGGCGCCCGCTTTAAAGAAACCTTGCTGGGTCTTGATAAAATGGCGGAGCAAAAGAAACTGGTTTGCGTGGGATTTTACGGCCCGAGCATTAAAATCGGTTATGGTTCTTTGGGGGGCTGGGATTCCTTCGGCGTAGCACGAACTATCACTAAATCCAAGGGTAATGTTTTATTTGAGCTTGATGATAAGCCGGCTTTATCACTTTATAAAGAATATTTGGGTGACTTGGCAAAGGATTTACCAGGGAGTGGCTTGCTTTTCCCTTTGAGTTTAAAAGTTAAAACCGACGCCGGTACCGAAGTCGAGGTAGTGCGCACAATTTTAGCGGTGGACGAGGTGGCCCAATCCATTACTTTTGCCGGCGACATGCCCGAAGGCGTGGTGGCGCGTTTTATGAAGGCTAACTTTGACCGCTTGGTGGATGGCGCCTCGGGCGCGGCTAGTATGAGTTTGGAGTCACTGGGCAGCGGTCAGGCGGAATTGGCGATTCTTATCAGCTGTGTCGGCCGCAAGCTGGTATTAAAGGAACGGGTGGAAGATGAAATCGAAGCCGTCCAAGAAAAAATCGGCACCCAAGCGGCCATTACCGGTTTTTATTCCTATGGTGAAATTTGTCCGACCGCCCCGACCGAACGGCAGTGCCAGTTGCATAATCAAACCATGACGATCACTACTTTTAGAGAGGTTTAAGCCAATGCATCACCTATTGGGCCGACAACTTAAAAAAAATTTTGGTGATAAGCCCCCAGCCTCTCCCGAGTTTGCCGTCTTCTCGCAGGTGGTTAGCAATACCTATGATGATTACGATAAGGATCATAATCTCTTAGAGCATTCGTTTGATATCAGTTCCAAAGAATTTCAGGAATTAAATAATAAAGTTTTAAAACTGGTGGAAGAGGTCAAGCTTGAAAAACAGAGTGTGGAACAAAAAGTCGTGGAGCGCACGGCCGAACTGAAGGCCGCCAACGAGCGCCTGGTGGAGTTGGATAAAGTAAAAACCGAATTTATCTCCGTGGCTGCCCACGAACTGCGCACGCCATTGACGGCCATCAAATGGATTGTCCAGCTGTTGCACAAAGACGCGGCGGTTAATCTCAAACCCGAGCAAGCCGAGCAAGTCGGCAAGCTTAATGAGATTATTAATAAAATGGTCAGTTTGGTGGGCGATATTTTGAACGTCTCGCGCATCGAAGAAGGCCGGTTTGGTTCTACTTTAAAGCAGCAGGATATTTTGCCTTTATTGCAGAGCATTTTAGGCATAATCGAAGTTAACGCCCAGGCCAAGAATGTTGAGTTAATAAAAAATATTCCCGCGTCTTTGCCGGCTTTGCCTTTTGACGAAGAGCGTTTAAAACTGGCTTTGGAAAATGTCATTGGCAATGCGGTTAAATATACTCCGGCGAGCGGCCAAGTGACGGTTGCGGTCAGCCTTGATGCGGCCAATTTCTCCCTGGTTGTGTCAGACACCGGCATTGGCATTGCGCCGGCCGATAAAAAGCGCTTGTTTGATAAATTTTTCCGCGCCAATAACGCTTTGAAGCATGATACCGAGGGCACGGGTTTGGGCCTCTATATCGCCCGTAATATTATTGCGGCGCATCACGGTACTATTACTTTTAATTCCGAAGTCAACCAGGGCACGACATTTATAATAACACTGCCTTTAACCGAAAGAGCTAAATAATATGGCGAATAACCCCAAAAAAATATTGCTAGTCGAAGATGAAGAAAGCTTGCGCACGGTCATGGTCGCGGCTCTAACCCAGCGTGGATTTTTAGTCGAGGTCGCGGTCGACGGGGAAGAAGCTCTCATTGCCATCCGCGCCCAAGCGGCGGATTTGATTTTGCTGGACATTGTTTTGCCGAAAATGAGCGGCCTGGAAATTTTAGAAACCTTGACCCCAGCGGAAAAAGCGTGCGCGCCGATTATTATTTTTTCGGTGTCCACGGCGCCGATTACGGCCGATAAATTAAAAGCGCTGGGCGTGGCGGGCAGTATTGTTAAGTCGGATATGACCCCCGAGGACATTATTTTGGAAATTAATAAGCATTTATCTTAAATTTATTTTATGAAAACACTTCTCTTAGTTGAAGATGACCAATTCTTGCGTGAACTTTTATATAACGCGATTGTCAAAGCTATGGGCCAAGACAAGGTCACGGTGGAAGCGGCCGTCACCGGCCGGGAGGCCATAGAAAAGTTAACCGCGCTTAAAGATAAATTAAACCTGATTTTGCTGGATATTGTTTTGCCCGACAAAAATGGTTTTGAAATTTTGGAATTCTTGAAGCAAGACCAAACTTTGCAGGCGATACCGGTGATCGTGCTTTCCAACTTGGGCCAGCCCGAAGAAATTGCCAAAGCCAAAGCCTTAGGGGCGCGCGATTTTATGATCAAGGCCCAGTCTGACACGGATGAAATTATGGCCAAAGTTAAGGCCTATCTTTCGTAAGGAATCATGTATTACCTCTATATCCTCAAGTGCCACGATAAAACTTTGTATACCGGCATCGCGGTTAACCTGGAAAAAAGATTAGAGGAACATAATTCATCCAAAACAGGCGCCAAATATACCCGGCCGCGCCGGCCGGTGAAATTAGTTTATTACAAAAAATTTCGTAATCGCTCGACGGCCACCAAAGCCGAGAATAAGATAAAAGCATTGTCCAGAATAGAGAAGTTGAAGTTAATAAGAACCTCACCCCAACCCTCTCCTTAGCAAGGAGAGGGGACTGCCTATGAGAGTGCCAAAACGAAAATCTGAAGAAAGGGTATTTGTGCCCACTGATCCGCATATCACCCAAGCTAAACACGACCAGCTGGAGCGGCAGCTGGAGCGGCTTAAAAAGAGCGTGCCAGCCTTGGCGCAAGAGGTAATGTTTCACGCGAAAAATGGTGATTTTTCCGAAAACGCGCCTTACCAAATCGCCAAAGGCAAGCTGCGCGGCGTGAACGCGCGCATTTTAGAATTAGGCCAGCAAATAAATAAAGCGGTTATTATCGAGGGCGCGGGTAATAGTGATATTATCCGTTTGGGCAGCCGCGTTACTGTCGAAGCTAATGGCCTGGCCAAGACTTACCAGATTTTAGGTTCCGCGGAAACTAATCCTTTGCAGGGCGTTATTTCGCATAATTCGCCCTTGGGCGCGGCTTTGCTGGGGCATAAAGCCGGTGACGCGGTTAAACTGGAGCTC
>CAYILY010000040.1:6732-7006 GCA_964364395.1 uncultured Gammaproteobacteria bacterium
AGACAGTGAAATTGGAATTAAATAAAAAATTTGTGGAGTATAGAATTATTAAAATCAGCTAAATGTGGATCATAAAAAAATTCTATACTATCCGCCTGCGGCCCAAGCGGAAATCTTGGGCCGAGCTGGGTACAACCAAAGCCGAGGCTATGGTCCGCGCCCGGGTTTTGGTTAAAGCTAAATTGGAATATTGGAACCAATTTTATAATTTTTCCTACAACCACGTGGCCAGCAAAGCGCATAAAAGCCGCTGGGGGAGCTGTTCGCGCTTGAA
>CAYILY010000041.1:0-6985 GCA_964364395.1 uncultured Gammaproteobacteria bacterium
TCGGCATCTTAGCCATCATCAGCCCTTTCGCCTTTCCGGCGCGCTTGGTGTATGACACCGGCATTTTTATGCTCCTCGCGGCCGTGGTGCTGATGCGCTTTATGAAAAGCGGCCGCTTGCTTTCGAAAAAAGAAGGCCTCTGGCTCTTAATTTTTTATGCTTTGTTTATTTTAACCGAACTGCTGGCTAATTATATTTTGTGAAAAAAATCACTGCCTTGTTTTTAATTTGCTTCCTGCTCGCTCCCCTCTCGGCCGGAGCGAGTTTGGATTTTAACAGCGAGATAAAAGACATTTATAATGTTTACTCCTTGTATTTAGATAGCCAATGGGTAGCTTTAGGCTGGGAATACAATGTGCCCTCGCGCCAATACCGCGAAACCAATCTCAACTCCATTGGCGATATCCGGATGCAGGCCACTTTGGCCACAACTTACCGCTTCCGCGCCGACGAGGAAGCTAAATACAAAATTAAAACCGCTATATTAAATGCCTTGGGGCCGGATGCGCCGCTAGTCAACAACGTGCCCAATGGGGCGGGCATCTATGTTTCCACCCGCGGCTTTGGCGATATGATCGGCCTGCGCTTAGCTTTGCGACTAACCAAGGAGCGGAGCGATGTTTTCAGCCCCAGCGAACAAGCGCAAATCATCAGCCAAATAAAAAAAGCATTCCCCTTTGCTTTAATGGGCTATGATAATGAAAACCGCGCCTTGCTCTCGGCCGCTTATGGCTTGAGCATACTGCGCGATAAAAACATTAATTTCACGGAAGAGGAAAAAAATAATTATAAACCACAAATTGAAAATAAAATCAAAATCGGGCTCAAGGCCATTGATGGCCAAGCCGTTTACCGCGAAGGCAAAAACAAAAAATACTCCACGCATTATCATTTAGTCTCGGCTATGGCTTTGGCCTATTTGGGAGACCAGCTGCCGAATCCCAACTACAAAACCTTAGCTAAAAAAATGCTTAACTACACCCACCAACGTTATCCCCTGGGCAAGCTGGATTGGCGCGGCAGCGAGCGGCCTACCGGCATTGGCCTGCAAACGGTTTTATTGCGCGCTTTAGGCGAAAAATACCTGGGCAATAAGCGCTGGCAAGATTATTGGGAAACTGAAAGCTTAAACCGCGGTTTTATCGACAATGATAATTTAGGCCGCCTGGCCTGGCGCGACGAGGTGGATAAAACCTTGAATGACGACTATTCTTTCATGAATATGGTAGAATTACTAATGCCGGAATTAAATTAATATTATGACTGCCTTTATTTACGCCATTTTAGCCACAGCCCTGGTCGGGTTGGTGTCTTTAGTCGGAATTTTGACTCTGTATAAAAAAATCCGGCAGGGCGTTTGGCTGCGCCGCTTTATCAGCCTGGCGGTGGGCACAATTTTGGGCTTGGTGTTTTTTGATTTATTGCCCGAAGCCGTGGACTCTTTTGGCAACACTAAAAACCTGTTTGTTATTATTCTGGCCAGTATTTTTGGCTTTTTTACTATTGAAAAAATCATCCACCACCACCATTGCCGCTGCCCGCAGGATGAAAAACATTTAAAAACCAAACCCCACCTGATAGTCAACAACCTGGTGGGCGATGCTATCCATAATTTTGTTGATGGCACCATTATTGCCAGCGCTTTTATTACTGATATACATTTAGGCTTGGTCACCACTTTGGCGGTCATCTTGCACGAGATCCCCCAAGAGCTCTCCGACTTCTCTATTCTGCTCTATGCCGGCCTAAGCCGCTTTAAAGCCACTTTATACAATCTCTTAATCGCCTTGGTCAGCGTGCTGGGAACCGTGGCCGTATTTTTGATAGCTGATAAAGTCAGCCAGCTGGTGCCCATACTCCTGGCCATAGCCGCAGGTAATTTTATCTACTTGGCCATGGCGGATTTAATTCCGGAACTGCAGGACGAAGACAACGGCCGCCGCGTGCTGGCGCAACTTTTCTGGGTCGGCCTGGGTATTGCCATAATTTATTTTTTGGTTAATTACGTCGGCCGCGTTTAAAGTATCCAAAATAATCTGCTTGACAGCGGCTGGCGTTTGGTGTTAAATTTTGCTGTTATCATGCGGTCCTTTGACAACCCTTAACGCGGAGAATGACGAATGACCATGCCATTTTTTGTCCTCGCAGTCCTCTGCCCAATAACTAGTCTTTTCCTGATTTATAGGAGTGGAGTCTATCTGGCACAGAGCGGATCCTTCTGGTCATTAGGCCTGGTGTCTCTCAGCCTGGTGCTGGTATTGGGGCCGACAGGGTACTGGATGAAAACCGGCGTTAGCCTGGCCGTTTTAGGATCAGTGGCCTGGTTATCGGCCTTTGTGCTGACATTTGGATTTGCGATCATTCGGACACTCTGTAGAGACTACAAAACAGCACAAAAACCCTAGCACCTCACACTCTCACAAAGCGAGGAAGCCATGGAAAAGGCCATCAAGACAACCATGACCAGGCGACTGGTAAAGTTCTGGCGACTTTACGAACAAGAAATACAAATCACCTTCTACACCCTAGGCATGGCAATTCTTAGCCTAGGATTGTTCTATGTTTGCCTGGAAGGCCGGTCTCCCGCCAGGGCGTCAGTCATTACCTACGCCGCCCTACTACTAGTCTTCATTGTCGCCTTACTCCGCCTCTTGTTTGAAATATCGGAAGATGTTTTTGATGAGGATTTTTACCGCGGAGTTTTGCTTGGCAGTTCTCTGGCCGCGTTTCCGCACACCATGGTCTTTGCTTTGCCGCCAATCTTGGTCTGGCAGTCACCAGCGAGCCATATAGTCTGGTTGGTGCTCGGCATCATTGCCTTGGTCTCGAGCCTATATATGGTTCGCGGCTGCGTCGAAAGCGATGGCTGCAACAGTCAGTGGGCACAGCTAATGGTCCTGCTAAGCCTTATCATCTCCTGCGGCTTGCTGGGCAAGATCGGCTATGGCGAATGGACCTGGCTTTATACAACCATTTGCGCAACCGCTATATACACCCTAGCGAAAGAAGGTTATCGCGATGGACGGCACGATAAATTCAGTTTCTTCCTGGTTATACTCAGTGTCCTATTCTGGATAGATGCCAGGCATAGACTCTGGTCAACAAGTTGGTCTTTTGATTGGGCAATAGGCCCTATCGCTGGTATGGCTTTATTCGTCGGCGGTCTTATGCTGGGCAAGATAATGAAACGCCGAGCCAGTCTAAAACTCTCGAGTTGAGAAATATGTAAGTTATAAAGAAAACCTGCTCTTCGAAACGGCGGAAGTTCGCTTCTCGCCGTTTTTTTATTGCCAATATTGCGACTACCTCTAAAATTTGTTAAAGTGGGCTTATGAATAAAAAAGTGACTATTGGCCTAATCCAAACCCAAGTCAGCCCCGACTTAGCCAAAAACTTGGCTACTGCCGAACGACTAGTAGAGAAAGCGGCCAAACAAGGGGTGCAAATTATTTGTTTGCCCGAGCTTTTCCGCACGCCTTACTTTTGCCAAGGCCCAAAAGACAGAAAATTTTTTGAGTTGGCGGAAACTGTGCCCGGGCCCACTACCGCCGCCTTAGCCAAATTGGCCAAACAACATCGCCTGGTTATTCTCTGTTCAATTTTTGAAAAAACCAAAGATAAAAAATATTTTAACAGCCTGGTGGTAATCGGGACGAAAGGCGAGATAATGGGCACTTATCACAAAATGCACATCCCGGCGCTGCCGGTCGAGTATTACTCGGAAAATTACTACTTTGAAAAAGGCGATGAAAACTTTAAAGTTTTCAAAACCCCATATGGAACTATTGGCACGCTTATTTGTTATGATCAATGGTTTCCGGAAGCGGCCCGCCTGGCCGCTCTAAAAGGCGCGCAAATTATTTTCTATCCCACCGCCATCGGCTGGCCAGAAGGCAACCCAAAATGGAAAAAGCAAGCCGAGCATGAAGCGTGGCAAATTACTCAAAGAAGTCACGGAATTGATAACAACATTTTTATTGCTGCTGCAAACCGCATTGGCCTGGAAAAAGATATCCGGTTCTGGGGAAGCTCATTTGTCAGCGACCCTTATGGCCGCCTACTGGCTCAGGCCTCTGCCAATAAAGAAGAAACTCTAATCGTCCGGATTGACTACGGAGTAACAAAAAAAATGCGCGAAGAATGGCCATTTCTAAAAGAACGGAGAATAAAAACGGAAAATGCCTAACTCTTTATCAAATTCATATATGATGCCCGCGGAATGGGCCAAGCATGCCGCCACCTGGCTGGCCTGGCCGCATGATACCACCACCTTCCCCAGCCGCATCCCCCAGGCCGAAAAAATATTCACGGAAATAATTTTCCATCTGCATACTGGCGAGCTGGTGGAACTTTTTGTTCTGAATGAAGCCATGCTTGGACGCGCTTCAGCCCAGCTGCAAGAACGGGGCGTAGATTTAACACGCATCAATTTTCATATCATGGACTATGCCGATGTCTGGGCCCGCGACACGGCCCCGACTTTTATATTTAACAAAGACGCTGGAAAACAAGCTTTAATAAAATGGAAATTTAATGCTTATGGCAATAAATTTCCGCCGTTATTAAAAGACAATGCCATGGCGGATGAAGCCGGAAAATATTTAAACCTATCGCTCATACCCTCCAGTTTTATTTGCGAAGGCGGAGCCATAGAAACCAGCGGCCAAGGCATGCTCCTAACCACCAAAGAATGCCTTTTAAACCCCAACCGCAACCCCGATAAATCCCAGACAGATATCGAAACCGAGCTAAAATCATTAACCGGCGCCAAACAAGTTATTTGGCTGGAAAAAGGTTTGGTTAATGACCATACCGATGGGCATATCGACGAAATTGCCCGCTTTGTCAGCGCTAATAAAATCGCCTGTGCTTTTGAAGAAGACAAAACCTGCCCGGATTACGAAATTCTGCAGGCTAATTACAAAACTCTCTCCGCAGTGGCGGAGGTGGTTAAACTGCCGATGCCGCATTTCCGCTATGACGACGGCGAACTGGCACCGGCTTCTTATGCCAACTTCTATGTTGCCAACCAAGTAGTGCTAGTGCCGCAATTTAACGACCCGAATGACGGCAAGGCCTTGGAAATTATCCAATCCCTGTTCCCAGACCGGCGCGCCATTGGCATTGATTGCACAGACCTGCTTTATGGCGGCGGCGCCATCCATTGCATTACCCAACAACAGCCCGCGGTTTAGAGATCTAGTAAAACCGCCGCGATCCAGGGGAAGGCTACTGTCACATCGCTTTGAATAACTTGATAATAACTTTGGGTCGAAAGCTTGTCCCAGGTGATTTTTTCTTTGCCGCCGGCGCCGGAATACGAGCCATAAGACATGGGCGAAGAGCCAATTTCCACAAACCCGGCCCAGTCGCGCACTTTGCCGTGCAGTTTCAAATCATGCTTAAGCGAAGGCACCACGCAAATCGGAAAATCGGCCGCAATGCCGCCGCCCAACTGCAAAAAAGCAATGGGCGAGCTTTTACTTTCCTTTAAATACCAATCATACATTAAATGGAAGTATTCCAAACCGCTTTTCATGATTTTTCCGTCTAAAACAATGTCGCCTTTGGGCTTGTGCGGGCCATTATAGGTATAGCTGGCAAAAATATTACCCATGGTGGAATCTTCAAAGCCCGGCACCACAATCGGGATGTTTTTTTCATAAGCCGCCAAAGTCCAACAATCCGCCGGGTTGGCCGCTGCGTCGGGCTTGATTAATTTTTCTTTAAACAAACGGCGGAAGTATTCATGCGGCAAATAGCTCTCGCCTTTTGCCTGGGCCTCTTTCCACATTTTTAATAAATGCGGTTCCATAATGCGCACGCTTTCATCTTCCGGTAAAAACGTATCCGTAATGCGGCGGAGTCCGGCGTCGCGCAGTTCGGCTTCTTGCTCGGGAGTTAATTCCGTATAGCGGGGAATATAGGCATAATGCGAATGCGCTACATAGCGGTAATAAGATTCTTCGTGGTTGGCGCCCGTGGCCGAGACTAAGTGCACTTTGTTCTGCCTAATCAATTCCGCCAGCATTACGCCGACCTGGAAAGAGCTTAAAGCCCCGGCCAATGTCACCACCAATTTGCCGCCTTTTTTCAAATGATTCTTAAGCCACAAAGCCGCCTGCATGGTGGAACCGCCGTTGCAGTGCATTAAAGTCCGCTCCGCGAACTGGCTAACCGGCGTGGCGCTGTTTTTAATATTAGCCGAAAGCGGCCCCGAGGCTTTGGAATTATCCGGTATAATTAATTTCTTTAAAGCCGGGGAAAGCTTGTTGAGAGTGCTTTTTTTCATGTGGTTAACAATTTAATTAATATCACTAAGGCATTTAATAGTATAGCTCAATCGACGATGAAATCAACCTGCCTTAATTATATTCTTTTATACACAGACTAAAACGCTTTTTTGGCTTGACAATTTCGGCTAAAGGACTATTATTAGAAATTATTTATGAATCAAAGCAACCCCATTATTTCCTTTCTTTTGGAGCATAACAAGCGCCAAAGCGAAATCTTCTGCGGCCCGGACGCGGCTCTCTCCCGCCGGCAATACCGCGCCATCCACCCCACCGAAATCGCGGCCTTAAAATGCATGGACGGCCGTTTGAATTTGGCCGTACAAACCCAAACTCCCCCGGGCATTATCCAGCCCTTCCGCAACATTGGCGGCAAATTTGATATTGGCTGGCCCTATTTTGGCGAATTGATGAGCGAATGGGTAAACTATATTATCGCCAAAGGCCGCTCCGGCATTGTTCTGGTCACTTACCACTACTCCAAAGGCGACACCCACCGCGGCTGCCGCGGCTTTAAGTATGACGCCCCGGCGGCCATGGCTTATACCCATGATTTAAAAAACCAAATCGAGCGGGTATTTGGCAAAGAACACAAAATTATTTACCCTATCCAAGTTGGCATAGAAACTGATGACGAAGCTTTAACTCTGCACGGCCAAAAAGGCTTAACTTTGAATCTGGCCGAAAAATTA
>CAYILY010000042.1:0-6864 GCA_964364395.1 uncultured Gammaproteobacteria bacterium
TTTTTGTGCAAATGCGCCTTGCTAACGCCGAGGCGCGCCGCTTTTTGGCGCGCAACGCTTCGGTGGAGCCGCAGAATCGCATCGACCGGCGCGAACTGGGCAAAGCCCGCGCTGTTGTCCGGCGCTTTATTGTTATTCCGGACGATCCGCGGGTCGATGCTTTGCTCGACTCGCTGAAACTGCCCGAGAATATCGAGCGGCATCGCGTGCCTGGCCTCAAGGCGGTTGTCTGCTACGCGCAGATCGACGCTTTGCCGGTGCGCGCTTTCCAGACTACCAGGCTTTGCGAAAAAGCCTTGGACAGTATGGATCCGCGCAACCGGTCGCTGGTGACTTTATGGAAGCGGTATGAGTTTGCCCCTTCCAAGTCAGCGATCAACCGGATGCCTTCTAACCAGAAGGTCAAAGCCGCCTTGATGCTGACCCCGCATTCCACGGAAGCCATGGGCTTGGCGCTGAAGCTCAATGGCATCCCGATTTTTGGGGAAGCGGAGTTGCATCCATTCCTCGAATATCACGGCCAGCGCTTCCGTGTTCCCGGCGATGTGGCTTTGAGCGGCTCGGGGAACAAAAAAATCACGTTCCAGCCGGTCTTTGCTGGTATGAACGTGTCCGTTGCCGAAGCGTTTGTGGTCAAGCATTTGAAACAAGACATCAAGGTTCTGGCCGCGGTTGAGCACAAGATCGGCCAGCCGACGATTCATGTCGAGGCTACGGGGCGGGATTATTATTTGCCCCATGCCATTGATCTGACTGGCGCGAACGGAGCCCAGCTGGCCTTTAATTTAACCAGCCAGGGCTTCGAAGCTATTTTGGGCGAGCCATTCAACTATAAACTGCTCGAAGATGACGATTCTGTCATCGACGAGCAGGATCTGGACGCCCAAGATAAAATCCTGCTGTCCGACAGCAAGCGGGCAGTGCTGACCCGCGCCAGCACCGGGGAGGAGTTCGACTACCACCCCAAGCCGAGTGTGGCCAATATCACCTTGCCGGACAAGGCTATCCTGGTTCGGCAGTCCACGGGCGAGCAGTATCACTACTGGCCGCACGACCGGACGTTGTGGCAGGATGAAGACAATGTCTGGTGGATCGCTTTCAATATCCCGGGCGGAACGCGGTTCGAGCGCTCGCTCCACACCGAGGACCTGGTCGTGGCTATGGATATCATTTTCCAGGACGACGACTTCCGCCGGGCCATTGACGATCATCTCCAGCAGTGCGTGGCCAACCTCGATGTCGGGGCGGAAACGCTCTTGAAGAGCGTACTGTCTCCGCTCGAGACATGGCTGGCAACGCAGCGCCATTTGATCGAGTCCCAGAGCTGGGACCAGGTCGATGACGCTGACAAGCCGGAGCGCGAGATGATCGAGGATCTTTATCCGGTGATCGAGGACATTCACGACGATGTGAAGGCTTTTGCCAACAGTCGTTGGAGCCGCGAGTACCGGAGATCCCGTTCCAGCAATCTGGTGCCATTGCGCCGCACCGGCACGATCTAGTGAAAACCCAAAACAGAAAGGAGTTTCGTTCCTTAAATAGTTTGCACTTTGAAGAGCCCTGTCACAGAATCATGTGGCAGGGCTCTTTTTTTATTCAGAAAAATCGGATAAAGCCTTTTTAATATCTTCAAAAGTTTTCACTTGCACTAGTTTAGACCGCAATTCTTTAGCCCCGGGCATGGCTTTTATATACCAGGCCATATGTTTGCGCAGTTCAATAATCGATTGTTCGCCTTTGATTTGCAAAGCCAGTTTGGCATGTTCCAACATAGTGGTTTTACGTTCCTCCCAAGTGGGTTGTGAGTAGGACGGCGCGGTAGCCAGGGGATCCTCACGCCCCGCAGTAGCGGGGCTCAGGATGACAGAATGGATTTGTTGGAAAAGCCAGGGGTTGCCTTGCACGCCGCGGGCCAGGCCCACGCCATCGGCGCCGGTCTCGTCGAGCTGGCGCTGGGCTTCTTCGGGCGTGTAGATGCCGCCATTGGTGAGTAGTATTCCTTTATAAATTTCCCGGACTTTTTTGACCATGGCTAAATCCGGCACCCCGTCGAACGGTTGTTCATAACTGCGGGCATGGAGCATAATGGCTGGCACATTTAAATCCGCGATTTTTTTTAACAAATCTAGAGCCGTCACCTCGCCGGTAGTTTCCAGCTTATCGTCTTCAGCGTCCCGTTCTTCAATCATATCGCGGATGCGGGCGTGGGAGCCAATGCGGGCGCGGATTTTTATGGAGACCGGAATTTGCACGGCCGCCTGCGTCGCGGCAATGACATCATAAACTTTGTTTAAATTGCGCATCAAACTGACACCGCCACCGTTTTTAACTACTTTATAAGCCGGGCAGCCAAAGTTTAAATCCAGGCCATCATAGCCTTCGGCCGCCACAATTTTGGCGGCCAGGGCGATGGATTCCGGATTTTTGCCGAAGATTTGGCAGACTATCGGCTTTTCGCTCTGGTTGAACTTTAACATCTCGCGCGTTTTTAAATTGCCATGCACTAAAGCATCCGCGCTTAAAAATTCCGTGTAAATCACATCCGCGCCATGCGCGCGGCAAATTTGCCGGAAAGGGGAGTCGCACACCCCGGCCATGGGAGCCAGGGCGATAATAGGTTTGGGGAGGTTGAGCCAAAAATTAGGCATAATAAATCAGGCTGATAAACAGATAAAGTATCAGATTAAACGAAAAGATACAAGAAACAAGATACAAACAAATTAAAATATCCAATAGACGCTGTTGCCTCGACGTTAGGGAGAGGCCCCTTATACGTCTTAGTTTCATTGTTTAAGGGTTCCCTCCCTGGCGTCGGGAAAACAAATTCACAATTTTAGTATTGAATATTGTATCTTGCTTGGTTATTGTTTCTTGTATCTTTTCTACAACCATCTATGCTTTTTAAAATAATACAACATGCTCGAGGCCATAATGACCATCAAGCCTATTACTTTCCAAAAGCCATAGGGGCTGTCCACAAACGGCATGCCGCCCTTGGCGTGCATGGTAAAGATAGTGGCTAATAATGTCAGTGGGAAGACAATTACCGAAAAAACCGTCAAGGTTTTCATAATCCCCGACAGGCCAAAAGAAATCAATGATTCATTGGATTGCTGGATCGCGTCAATGGTGGTTTTGTGGTTTTCCAGCTGGTCCCAGATATCTTTCATGCGCGCGGTCAGTTCGGTTAAATTGCGGCCTAAATTTATTTTGCCAAAATAATCGCCATAATGGTGCGAGATTTCGCTAATGACGTTGTTATAGCCTTGCATGCTTTTGCGGATATCCACGATATTCTTTTTGGTGGCCAGAATTTTATGGATTAATTCCCGTTCCGTGCCGGTGAATAATTGGCTGTCCAAAGTATCAATGTCCCAGGCCACGTGGTTTAACATCGGGTAGAGCGAAAGCAGCAGCTCTTCGAGGAGCCCTAAAAAGAGAGTGAGCGCCGAGGCGTTTTGGTATTTAAAATTCACTTCCGGCAAATGTTCCAGTTTTTTTGGCAGATCTTTTAAAGCCGGCACTTCGTTGGTGTGGACCGTCACTAAAAAATCTTTGTTTAAAAAAACATCAATTTCGCGCGGGCTGACCAGGCCGGTTTTGCGGTTATAGACCGGGAACAGCAAAACCACGAAAATATATTTATCCGTGAATTCAATCTTGGGCCGCAAAGGGGGAGTGGTGCAGTCGGTGATGTGCTCCGGCGAAAATTGGAAGTGTTCGCGCAAATAGCGGATTTCCGTTTCGCCGTTGGCGGTTAAATTATGCCACGTGAATTTTTTAAACGCGGTAGTAATATTATTTTGCATAGTTATTGGGTACTGGCTTCCGGCCAGGGCGGCGTACTGGCGGCACTGGTGCCAAAGGCATCCGGCACGTCCGCGGGCAGGATATTTTTAATTTTTAAATCATTAATATACTTAACGCGCTGGAACAAGTTCATTTCAATATCCCTTAAAGCCACCTCGCGTTTTAAAACCAGCACGGTCTCGGCTTGGATAATGGTTTGGTAAAAATCGCGGTATAAAAAGAACAAGAGGCTGATTAAAATCAAGGACACCGCGGACATAATCGTGAGGCGCGCCCAAACGAGCGGCGAGAGTTCAATTTTAGTGGTTATTTTCAGCATAAATTTTTTTAAGGCAAGAGCCAATAAGTTTCCGCGCTGATGTTGGCCGTGGCGCTGGGAGCGCCGCCAGCTTCGCTTGGATGCACGGCTAAGGCGGCTTCTTTAATATTAGTGTAATAAGGCAGGGCTTCCAAACTGGCAATCCATCGCAAAATATCCGGATAGCGGCCTTTCAGCTCAAAGCTGACGGCTAAAATCGAAAACAGCTGGTTAGGGAGGCGTTTGCTTTCGCCGATGTTTATTTTTAATTCCACCTGGTGATCGTTCGCTTGGTTTTCCAAAGCCGTGATATATCGCAGTTCCTGGTTCTCTTTAAGCAAAATATCGTCCAAAAAACCCGTTTGGCCCTCGATTTTAACGTAGTTGGCCCGCACCTTTTTTTGCAACTGGCCGCGGACGTAAAGCTTTTCCAAACGGACCCGTTCTTCGTAAACCTGGCTTTTGATGAGTTTAATCTCCGCGAGAGACGGCCAAACGATTAAAATGGAAACCGCGGCCAAAAGCACGATAAAAACCGCGGCGGAAATTTGGAAGCGGTTTTTTAAAGTTAAATTTAAATTCATGTTATTTGACGGCAAAAGCTTCGGCTGAAAGCTCGCCGGTAAAGCGGAATTCAATATTGCTTTTTTCGAGCAAATTAGACAGCGGCGCTTCGAGTTTGGCAACATAGGGCGAGTCGGTAAAAGCGGCTTTGGCCGCCAGCAGGGCATCGCGGTTTTGGGCGTGGCCGTTTAAGCGGAAAGTTTTAGCGGCGCGGCTTAAGTATAAATAATTCAATTCCACGCCGTTCGGGACAATCACGCCCAGGCTTAAAAGAATTTCGCTCCATTTGCTGAAGTTTTCCTGCACTTTGCTGGCGGTGTTGATTTTGCGGTTTAAATCGTCAATATTATTTTCCAGCGACAAATGCTCGACATTGACCAAAGTGGTATCGTGCTTGATTTTATTGTATTCAGTAATGAGCGAAATGCGCGCCACAGTCAGCACCATGGCGCTGGCCGTGACGGCCACCAAAATTGCGCCGATCACGGTGTGGGCGATTAAAAAAGTTCGTTCGCGGGCGAGGCGGTTTTTTTGGTATTCCGGCAGTAAATTTAAACTAGTAGACATACTATATTAATTAAACACGTTAGAAAGCCCCAGGCCGATGGCTGTGGTAAGGGTAATGGCCATGTCTGTGGGTAAGGGTTCTTGGCTTTTGACTTTTTCAAAACGCAAGTCCGGGTGCAGAAAATCCAGTTGCCCGGGGCTAGGTTGGCGATGGCGGATATTTTTTAAATTTTTTACCAAGTTGATCAAAGAATTGCCATGGTAAATATTTATGTTGCCCAGCTTGGCCGCGAGCGCTTCTTTCAGGCTCGGGAGGCGCGCGCCGCCGCCGCAGAGGACGATGGATGTGATGGGCGAGGCCTGGGGGAAATGCTCGCCATAATAAGCGATATTTTTGCCGATGGCGGCGGTCAGTTCATCGACCATGCCTTTGACTATTTCCATAACAATGCCTTCGCCGGCTTGGTGATTAAGGCCGCAAATTTGCTTGGCTTTTTCGGCCTCCGCGAAAGTCAGGTTTAATTTATCTTTAATCAAAGCAGTAATTTTATCGCCGGCAATGTCCATGGTAATGGTAAATTGGATGGAACCGCGGTCAAAGCAGATAAAGCTGGAGCGCGTGGCGCCGATATCCACCAGGGCAATGGAAGTTTTGGGCAAATCGTTTTGCGGCAAGAGCGCGCGGGCAATGGCCTCGGCCTCAATTTGCAAGCTGACCGGCACTAAGCCGGCTTGGGCGAGGCAAGCCGCGTAGCTGTCGGCAATAGTTTTGGGCACCGCGCCCACCAGCACTTGGATTTGTTTTTCGTTCAAACGTTCCACTAAGTGCCAATCAATATACAGTTCGTCGATATTCATCGGGATATGGTTGGGCAAGTCTTCGCGCACCAAAGCCGGCAGTTCGCCATCATGCTCGGTGTTTAAAGTTAACAGCTTGATAAAGCTGTGCGTTTCCGGCAAACAAGCATTGACATAGGGCGTCTTTATTTTTTTGCCTTGGCTCCCTCTGACGGCTTCTTTTATTAAGGCCGCCAATTTGTCCGGATTTTTGATTTCGCCTTGTTCAAAAACGCCTTCCGGCACCGCCAAAGAGTTAAAGCTTAAAAGGCGCGGCGTGGCGCGGTGTTTTTTAATATAGGCCACTTTCAGCGACCGGTCGCCGATATCCAGGCCAAAAGATTCAAAATTGTTAGAGAGGAGAAGCATTAGCTGTCTTTTGTCATTTGTCATTCCGGCCTTGAGCCGGAATCCAGTTTTTGATTGGTGATGGATCCCGCATCAAGTGCGGGATGACAGATTAATATTTAGTACTCTTCTTCCCAATGATTGATTAATAGTACTTGAGAAATTAGAGGCGTGCCCAAAGCTTCGTTAATATTAACTTGGTTTAAGTTGATGTTCAAAGGATGCCACAGGCCGATAAAATCGATGTTTTGCGCCACAATGCCGCCATTAACTGCAAAGTTAACATTTTGCAAAATTCCGTCTTGGATTTTAAAGCTGGCGCCGGAATAAATTAAGCCGTCAATTGTTACACTGGAATTAAAACTGCCCAAACTGATATTGCCTTTGGCTAATAGGCCGGAGGGTTGGTTGGCCACATGATTAATGTCCAACGTGGCGGCCGCAGCGGCGGAAGAATAGCCGTTGCCGACTGTCACTGACCCATCCGCGACTAAAGCGCC
>CAYILY010000043.1:0-6577 GCA_964364395.1 uncultured Gammaproteobacteria bacterium
ACGCTGTGGGTGTGGTTTTAGAATTGACCCCCTCCAACTCCCCCTTAGTAAGGGGGAGAGATGAAGAGCGCAGTTTCAGGGCGCGCCCGATACGTAAAATCATAAATCCCGAACCAATTTTAACGCCCGCCCAGTTAACTTTAATAAAAACCTTCAGCAGCCATTATTTTTGCCCGCCGGGCGCGGTAGCGCGCTTGGTTATTCCCGAGGCCCCGGAGCGGACCATTATTAAAGCTGTTAAAATTACGGCACCTTGGCAGATTAAATTTGAAAAGCCCCAATTAACAGCTTTGGCTGAAGCCGCTAAGTTAATTAATAACGAAACGCGGCATATTATTGTTCGCGATTTTTCCTCTTTTATTTGGTTAATTTTTTATTTTCTAGAATCAAAATCGGCTTGCCCGCCGAAGCCTTGGCGAAGGCGGGGCAGCTTGGTTATTTTATTTCCGACCATAGACATTTTAGAAGCTACACAGGCGATTTTAGAAAAAAAATACGGCCAAAGTTTAACAGTTATCCATAGCCAGTTAAGCAAAGGCGCTTATTGGCGGGCTTATCAATCGATATTAAAAGCTGAAGCTAAAATAATTTTATCCACGCGGCAGGGCGTGTTTTTGCCGATTCCAGAGCAGAGCAAAATTATTTTTTGGAACGCCTCGAGTGATGATTTTAAGCAAACCGACCAGCATCCCCGCTATGACGCGCGCCTAGCGGCCACCTGGCAAGCCAAAGCCACTAATTCGCAATTAATTTCTACAGCTCCTAATCCCCTCCTCTTTGCCTGCCCGCCGGAGTGGAGGGAGGAGGGGGAAGGGGGTGGTGTCATCGTTTTACCCACTGCTAGTTTATACAAAACCGAAACCAAGATAATCAATATGAAAAAGGAGTTTGCTTTAAAAGATTTCAGCGTTATTTCGGAGCAAACCATTGAAGCTATAAACGAAGCTTTAGAAGAAAAAAAGCAAGTGGTAATTATTGGTTTGAAAAATGACTTTAAGGTTAAAGCCGCTTTGACCAAAAGGCTGGAAAATGTTAAAAATATTATTGTCGCTACTCCAAATTGGCTAATGAGCGGGCCTGCCCGCCTATGGCGGGGGCAGATCGGTTGTTTAATAATCTCCTCCATTGAGCCGCTATTGGCCTTGCCGGATTATCGCGCCAGTGAGCGCGTTTTATACCGCTTGCAGGAATGGAAGCTGTGGGCGCAGGAATTATTGATCCCGACGATTATTTTGCAATCTTACCAGGCGGAGAGCGCGGTAATGCGCGCCTTTGTGCATGGGGAAATTGAGGAATACCGCGCCGCGGAATTAAAACTGCGCCAAAGCCTGGAATATCCTCCGTTTGGTGATTTGATTAAAATTTCTTTTAAAGGCGCTGATCAAGTGGAATTAATGCGCGTCTTAACCAAGTTGAAAGAGACCGGCGCCAAGGTGCTGGGGCCTTACAAAGAATATAAAACCAAGCGTGAATCGTTTTTATTAAAAATTAAAAATAATATTGATATTCCGCTACTCGCGACTTTGCCGGCTAAAGTGTGGGCCGTGGATAGAGATCCAGAGATGGTACTTTAGGGAAATGACAAAGCTCAAATGTCAAATCAATGTCAAAACCCAAAGGTTAAAATAGAGCCGTCACCCCGAGCCTGTCGAGGGGTCTAACTATTTATTCATGGGATTCCTCGGCAAGCTCGGAATGACGATGGTATTTAGTCATTTGATATTAATTTGAACTTTGGATTTTGGCATTTGAAATTATGTCTAAACTTAAATTAGTCCTGTATCCTGCAAAATCACTGGAACAGCCTTCGGGAAAAGTGTCCGATGTTCAAGCTGTGCGAAAACTTATTCCCGATATGGTAGATACAATGCTAGCCGCGCGCGGCATTGGCTTAGCCGCGCCGCAGATCGGGCAGAACATCCGTTTTGCCATAATCCACAAAGACGCGGATCCGAGTTTAAAAGACCATTTAGTGATTATTAATCCAAAAATATTTTCCGCTGGTACGGAAATGGACACTGAAGAAGAAGGTTGTCTTTCTATTCCCAATGCTTTAGGTTTAGTTCCGCGCCATCGTAAAATAAAAGTCCGCTACACAGATGTGTCCGGACAAGAACAGAAGTTGAAGGCTGTTGGACTCTTCGCGAGAGTCCTCCAGCACGAGGTCGACCACCTGGATGGCGTTCTATTCATTGAACGCGCGACCAAGATGATCAAGGGATTTTAAAGTCAAAAGTCACATGTCAATTGTCAAATGTAAAATTATATTTTTCGGCACACCCAACTTTGCAGTACCCACGCTTGAGGCCTTGAATGAGGCTTCCGCCAGAGGCGGACAGGGATTTTTGTCTATTAAAGCGGTGGTGACCCAGCCGGATAAAGCCGTGGGCAGGCATCATTCCCAGCCTATTCCCTCGCCTGTAAAGCAGGCTGCCCAGGCTCTAAATTTGCCTGTTTTAGAGGGTTTGGACAGTCTTAGGGGTATTGAGGCGGATTTGGGGATAGTAGTGGCTTTTGGCGAGATTTTACCCCAGTGGATTATAGACATATTTCCTTTGGGGATTGTAAATATCCACCCCTCGCTTTTACCAAAATACCGCGGTACCTCTCCTATCCAAGGGGCAATTTTAAATCAGGAAAAAGAAACAGGGGTAACGATAATAAAATTGGATGACGAGATGGATCATGGGCCGATTTTAGCGCAACAAACCGTAGGGGCAGAAAATTTTCTGCCCCTACGAGAGACAACCGCCGGCGAACTATATGATAAGTTATTTCAAATGGGCGCGGACTTGTTAATTAAAATTTTACCGGATTATATTGCCGGAAAAATAGAATTAAAACCGCAAGATGACAGTCTAGCGACATTCACAAAAAAATTGTCCAAAGAAGATGGCAAAATTGATTGGACAAAATCTCCGGCCGAAATTGCTGCCCATGTCCGCGCTATGAACCCGTGGCCTGGAGCCTGGACAATGTGGTCCCCCTTCGCCAAGGCTTCGGAGGATAAAAAAGAAAAAAGATTAATTGTTTGGAAGGCGTCTCTCAAGCGTCACCCTGAACTCGTTTCAGGGTCTATATCAGAAAAAGATCCTGACATTCGTCAGGATGACGTTGAATTATGTCTTGAAGAGGTGCAATTAGAAGGCAAAAAAAAGATGGCCTTCACAGAGTTCTGCAAAGGCCATCCGGATTTTAAATTATCTAACCTTTTTAGTAACGCTAAATCCTAGATACTTGCCTATGGCCAGGCGGGTTTGGGCTTCAATGGCTGGGATAGAGCCGAAGACTATCATATTGATTGGGAACAGCGCCCACTGCAAAAGCATATATAAATAACGGTGTTTGCCATGGCCGCGCGGGCAGGGCGGCAAAAAGACCACTGACAAAATGGCAGTGGCAAACAGGCCAATCATAGCTAAGCTCAAGAGCCAATCCAGCACAATGGGCGCGTTTTGGGCTATAACCGTATCCGAGAGCGAGCGGTCGGCAAAATAGAGGGGCAAGCGGCCGAGGATAGTAATTAAAATCGGGGCCGTGGCCCAGGAATACATGCCCTCGGTGATGTTAAAAAAATATTTAAACTTTTTGGCAAAAGGGATTTTTTTATTATGCCGAAAATGCCATACCATGTAAGGAAAGTGCTCAATCCCCCAAGCCCAGCGCCGCTGTTGCTTGTAGAGCGCCACCAAACTGCTCCAAAAACTGCCCGTGTCCACGGTGTCCATTGATACCGGCACATACATTGGGGTCACGGTGTGCTGGCCGTTGAAGTGCAAAAAACATTGCAAAAAAATGCGCGAATCTTCGGTGACTAAATCCGGTTCCCAGAAGCCGATGGCCACCAGAGTTTTCCAGCTCATGCTGTGCGAGGAAAAAGTAAACAGCCGTTCTGGGCGCGATAAATCGGTTAGTAGCCAAAAGGTGGTGCCATTGGAAATAGTGCGCGTAAACGGGTTGGATTGCCAGATATTATTGTTAAACAACGCCACCGGCTGGTAACTAGTGTTATGCGGGGTCGGGTGGGTTAAAAATTTATACGCTAAATGGCTGAAGTATTCCGGGTGCACCACAGTATCAATGTCAAAAGTGGAAACAATGATTTTTTCGTAAGCAATTCCGAGCTTGTCAATTTCCACTTGCGCGTGTTCGGCGGCAAACACATTATTAGAACCCTTGCCCGCCACTTCGTTTGGTAAATTAGCCGGATGCATGGTAATCCAAAATTGAAAAAATTTATCACCGAATTTAGCCTTAATTTTTTCGGCCACCGCTAAGCCGTTATCTTTATCCCGCTCCTCCACGCCTAAGGCGATCATAAACTTATCGCTGGGATAATGGCTGTTTAATAAACCCTGAAAAGTGGTTTCTAAAACTTCGTATGGCTCTTTATAAGTAGGCAAGAAAATTAAATGATACATATCATCCCATCGGTGCCCGTCAACAGACACGGGGTTTTCGGTTTTAACTTTATCGAGCCAGTTTATTTTTATATCGCGCCGGTAGTTATAGTAAGAACTAAATAGATAAACCAGCCAATAGATGGCTTTGATGAGCCAATACAAATCGAAAATTATAATAAAATAAATCGCCCACAAGGGGGCGTAGATGGATAAAATTATGGCGCCGACAAAAGTGCCCCAGACTAAAATAGCCGGAACCATTTCTAGAAGTCTATAATACTTGTTTGAAGAAAGTCTAGGCATAAAAGCGACCCGAATACTACGAATTACATCCGAATGACACGAATAAGAATTCGGAGCATTCGGATGTTCATTCGGGTCATTAGGATCGCTATTCTAATTTCGCGAGCAAGCCCATTTTTTTAGTGTGGTTAAACATGGCTACAAAATACCAACTGCCTAAAATCATGTAAACAATATTCAAGCCCAGCGCCCAAAGCAAGCTATTTATGGGAATTACGCCAGTGGCCATAACCGCGCGCATGCCTTCGAAGATATGGGTTAAAGGCAGGGTTAGGGCAATGATTTGCACCCAGGGGGGCAAGATAGACAAAGGATAAAAAACCGCGGCCACGGGTTGTAAGATAAAACTAATGCCAAAAGCCAGCACTTGCGCGTCCGTGCCGTAGCGAAAAACAATGCCTGTGACAAATATGCCCAAAGCCCAGGCAAAAATTAAGAGAAGAGCTATAAAAGGCAACAAGCTAAAGCCCAAAGTGAAAATATTAAAGCCATATAAAACCGCGGCTAAAGCGCCCATCACCACCAAGGTGATAATGACTTTTAAAACCCCAATCACCATGGAGGCAATAATAAATTCCGCGTTGGTTAAAGGCGAAACATATAAATTGACAATGCTCCGGCTCCAGATGTCTTGTAAATAAGAAATCGCCAAATCTTGCTGGGCGCGTTGGAAAAGCATCCACAAAATAACTCCGCCCAAAAGGAACAAGGCTACTTGTTCTCCCCCATCAGGCTGGCCTTGCGCCACAAAGTTAGAGATAAAACCCCAAACTAAAATTGTCACAACTGGCCAATAAAAAATATCTAGCCAGCGCGGCATTGATTTATACCAGAAGTAAATATGGTGGAGGATAATGGCGTTAATGCGGTGTAGTTTCATAATTAGTTATGGCCGCGCGCTATTTTTAAAAACACGTCTTCCAAATCCGGCTCCTCGATGCTGATGTCTTTGATTTTCCAGCCTTGGCTGTAAACATTGCCTAAAATGGTCGGGATATTTTCGTTGGTCGTGGTGATATGGATAGCCCCGTCGGCTTGCTTAAAGTCTAGATTTTGGCCGCGCAAAAAGTTTTCAATGGCGCTGTCCAGTTTTTCAAAGCGCAGGGTTAAAGTGTGGTCCGGAATCAGTTCGGTTAGTTTGGCTGGCGTATCATTGGCCACAATTTGCCCATGCGAAAGGAAAATAACGCGGTTGCACATTTCTTCGATCTCGGCCATGTTGTGCGAAGTGTAAAGCATAGAGACTCCCCTATCTTGCCGGATGTATTTTAAAATCTCCCGCATTTTTTCGGCAATATCCGGATCCAGGCTCGAAGTTGGTTCATCCAGCAAAATCAGTTCCGGATCATTAAGCAGGGCTTTAACTACCATGACGCGGGTTAGTTGCCCGCTGGATAAAGTGGCGGCTTTTTTATCTTTTAGGTCTTCAGCTTCAAATTCTTTTAATAATTTATTGATTCGTTCCGTGCCTTTAATGCCGTACAATAAAGCAAAAACTTTTAAGTTTTGCATAACCGTTAAAGAACCAAACATATGCACATAAGCCGAAGTAAAGTTCATGCGCTGCAGAACGTCTTCCCGATTTTGAAAAGCGTCCATGCCAAAAATATTCACTTCCCCGGAGTTGGGGGTGATAATTTGGAGCAGGGTTTGGATGGTAGTGGTTTTACCGGCGCCGTTGGGCCCCAAAAAACCGAGTATCTCGCCTTTCTTTAATTCAAAAGAAATGCCTTTGAGGGCTTCAAAGGCGCCATAGGATTTGCGGAGGTTTTTAACCTCAATTACGTTCGACATGTGCAATATAATACCAAAAAATAAGCAATCAGGCAAGATAAAATAAATGTCATTCCGGGCTTGACCCGGAATCCAGA
>CAYILY010000044.1:0-6532 GCA_964364395.1 uncultured Gammaproteobacteria bacterium
AGTTATAAAATCGTACACTGTATTCTGTCATCCCGGGCTTGACCCGGGATCCAGACGCATTAATTAAAGAACTGGATTCCCGCTTTCGCGGGAATGACAATAAACCCATTTCTCGGAGGCAGGTCATGCGGATGACGTTTGATATGCGAGCTCCAGAGATCAGGGAAAGGATTAAAGAACATGCCCAAGGACAGGGCATACCAATTACTTTGGTGTACTTGAGACAATTCAAGGACACCAGGTTTCTTTACGGGGCAATGCGGTCAGTCGCCAAAGGTCGCACTGACCATCCCATCATCCGGCAGTGGCTCAAAGAGCATCCGCCGGAAGAAGTTGGCGAAGAGGTCGAGCAGATGTGCTTGACCATTTGAATTATATCACATGCTCCACAAGGGCACCCAGCAACATCGGGTGCCCGCTTTTTTTGGAATAAAAAAAGAGGGGCGAGCTTTAAGTTCAGCTCGCCCCCGGGGTGTTCGTGTTCAAACTACTTGGTCAGCCATCACCCGGCTTGGGCTACTAGGCCGCCATCTTCCTCGGAGCGAAGATGCCCACCGGACTGGCCAGGGCGATCACCGCTCGGCATTGCGGTTGACCCCCGTCGGTTGCCCAGGCGGATGCCGCCATCGGTGTCGTCTCGGCAGGATTAGGTGTCGTGACCAGCTTGGTCTCGTCGTTGAAGGGGTTCGGATAGCAGGCTAGCGCATTTTGATCCTTAGTGGGCGCCAGGTTTGCGGCTTCCGAATTGTTGGTGATCGCCGTCGAGTCATTCGCTAAGTTTGTATTCATGGCAACCGTGACCGAGATTTTCAAAGGCATCGACCTCCAGGCGACCGGGTCATCCGTCCGAGCACCGGGCAGAGTAGCCGTTGAAGCGGAGAGTAAGATCAGCGGAGCGGTGTCGAAGTCGTCGACGATGTTCGTTGCCGGAGTAGTCTGGATGGCCAAAGTTGCGGGCTGATCCACAGTGAGCGGAGTCAGCGCATTGGCGGCGGTAGGAGCGAACATTGCCAAGGCCATCAAACAGACCAACCCGAACATGCACAGGGGCAGAAAGCGTTTCATCGCGTTCTCCTCAAGTGGTGTTCGTGGTGGAAAAATTACACGAGTACTCGCCCGAAGTTTGTCTGCCGTCGGGGTGGCAGCCGATGTTGACCTTTTCGGTTTGCTTAGCCGCTTATCCAAAGCGGACTAGTTGGGGTTTAAAAAGGGCAATAAATATTAATAAAAGGATAGTATATTTGGGTTTAAAAGTAAAGGTTCCGTGTCATATCGAGTCGCCGAATCAGCTTAGGGATAAATCCCTAAGCTGGATACCTTAAACCCCATGAATGGGGTTTTTTGATTCATGGTCTGATTGTGACATATTTCCTTAACCCCATTCATGGGGTTTTTGTTTTAAAACCAGCCCCGTGATTTATCACTGGGCTGGAGATTAATCGGCTTCTGCCAACAGTCCCAAACATTTTTCCAGTTTAGCCAGCCAAAACTCGCCCAAATCCTTTTTGGGTATTTTTATCTCATCCGTGGCATAGTGCCAGCTGGGGGCCACATCCAAAAGCTTGGCATAGTTTTTAGGCAGAATCGGTTCATAAGGTTTAATAATAATCATGGGTTCATGGCCCGCGCCATTACCGATCATAGTATCAATTTCGGCAATGCCCGCGGCCCGACCCAGGATTTTTAAGCGGAAGACAGCGAATAAGTTTTCCAAGGCTTTGGGCAGGGCGCCGTCTTTGGCTAAATCTTTTTGGACTTGCCCTAGTTCATCCATGTTATCAATTAATGCCCATTGGTGGTAATATTCAATGCGCTTGGATTTGTCACTCTCAAAGAAATTAGGAATGCGGGCCTCGATGGGCAAGTCTACGGACATATCCGGCATAATTTCCACGCGCTCGCCACTCTCGATTTCTTCCACCGCTTGCCGCAATAGCCGCAAATACATGCCCAAGCCCACGGATGTGACGTGGCCATGTTGGGCTTTGCCCAAAATATTCCCCACGCCGCGGATTTCCAAATCGCGCATAGCCAGTTCAAAGCCCGCGCCCAGTTCGCGTGCCTCCTCCAAAGCCTCGAGCCGCTTTTCGGCTTCGCCGGTTAATTTTTGGCGCTGGTAGAAAAAGTAGGCATAAGCCTGGCGGTTGCCTCGGCCAATGCGCCCGCGGATTTGGTGCAGTTGCGATAAGCCGAACTGCACGGCATTATCCACCACTAAAGTATTCACGTTCGGCAAGTCTAAGCCGTTTTCAATAATAGTTGTCGAAATTAAAACATCCAGCTCGGCTTTGTCGAATTTATGCATCACATCCGCCACTTCGGTTTCCGGCAATTGGCCATGCAAAATCCCAAATTTAACCTTGGGCAATAAATTTTCCAGTTCTTTCTTTTTTAAATTAATGGTCTCAATATTATTATATAAATAATAGGCTTGGCCGTCGCGTTTTAATTCTTTTTCAATAATTTCTTTAATTTTGGTGTGGTTGTGCGGCTCAATATGGGTGGCAATTGGCAAGCGGCCCTCGGGCGCGGTGTTGATGGTGGAAACATCCCGCACGCCGGAAAGCGACAAATGCAAAGTACGCGGAATCGGGGTGGCGGATAAGGTTAAAATATGGGCAATGCTGCGCAGCTTTTTTAAAGTTTCTTTGTGTTCCACGCCAAAGCGCTGCTCCTCATCAATTATAATCAGGCCGAGATTTTTAAAATTTATATCTTTGGAAAGCAAACGGTGGGTGCCGATAACAATATCGATTTTGCCGTTCGCTAAATTTTTAATAATCTGGGCTTGTTCTTTTTTGCTTTCAAAGCGCGACAGGCCGCGGATAGTGACCGGCAAATCTTTTAAGCGCTCGGTAAAGGTGTCAATATGCTGCTGGGAGAGGATGGTGGTGGGGGAGAGTACCACAGTCTGGAAGCCGGCCAAAGCGGCTTTGGCGGCCGCGCGCACCGCCACTTCGGTTTTGCCAAAGCCGACATCCCCGCAGACCAGGCGGTCCATGGGCTTGTGTTGGGCGAGATCGTTATAAACCGCGGCAATGGTTTGTTTTTGGTCAGGAGTTTCTTTGTAAGGAAAGGTGGTTTGTAATTGTTCCTCGATTTTATTATCGCGCGCAATGAACGGAGCGCGGGCCAAGGCGCGGCGGGCATGGGTGTTTAATAATTCGCGGGCTTCGGCTAAAGTTTCGGCTTTAACTTTTTCCACGGCTTTTTGCCAGGCTGTGCCCGAGAGGCGTGAGAGCACGGGGTTGATTTCGCCGATATATTTTTCTATTTTTTCCGCCAAGGTGACGGGCACGAATAATTTATCGCCCTCGGCATAGAGCAGTTTAAAATATTCCGCCGGAATGCCGTCGATAGTTTGCTCAACAATGCCGTCAAAGCGCGCCAAGCCATGGTCGGCATGCACCACCAAATCGCCGCTTTCCATTTTTTGGATGAAAGACAAATCTTTATAGGCGTCTTGATTACGCGCTGGCGGCGCCATTAAATCATTCAGCTGGTTGGTTAGATCATAAGAAAATGGCACGGCCGCGTCATAATGGCTGGGAAAGGGTTCGATAATAATTTGTTTCAGGCCAGAACTATACTGTTTGAATTTTGCACCAGCGCCTTGCAGTTTATTGGGAATAATTTTTATTTCCGTTAACTTTTGGCCGGCTTGCCCCCCGAAGCCTTGGCGTAGGGGGGGTATAAATTTTTTTAGACTTTCCACTTCATCGGTGCCGAGCTCGAGCCGGTAGGGCAAGGTTTCGTTGGGTGCCCAAACATCAATAATACTGCCGCGGCTGGCGGCCAAGCCCGGCCAGTTAACGGCGCGTTCTAAATCATAACCCGCGGCCACCAAGCGGGTAACCAGATCGGTTTTTTTAATTTTGTCGCCTACCGCGAGTTTGATGGTTTGGGTTTTAAAGTCTTTGGGGCTAGGCAGGGGAGCGGCTAAATCTTCTTCGGATAAAAGATACAGCGCCCGTTCATTGGCGGCTAAAGCGGACAGGGCCGCAGGCGTGATTAAGGCAAAGATATGGACGCCAAGCTGGCCGCGGCCGGGGCGGATAAAAGCTTGGCCATGGTTGTGCTCCAGTTTATGCCCGGCGCGTTCCAGGTGTTTAATGAGAAAATTAAAGATTTTAACTTTAGTAATCTCGTCTTGTAAGGCCAATAATAGTGGCTGGCCCGGGCAATCACTCCGTTCTAAAATTTTAGACAGCAAAAAACTGACCAGGGGCGGCTGGGTGGGTGTTTTGATAATAACTTGGGTTTGTTGGGCGAGTTTGGTTAACACAACGCCAACGCCCTCAAGGCTCGCGCCGTGAGGGTTCAGGGGGTCTGGTTGATTCATACCTAAAGAATGGGAACTGTGGGCATATTAGCCGTTTTTTGGGGTGTTGACAAGGGGTGAAGCCGCTTGCTAAGATACAGCTTCCCAAGCGGTTGCTCCTCTGGATCTGCTTGTAGTCTGTTCAGCCGAGAACCCCTCCTACTTGGCTGGGCAAAAGCTAAGCTCTGGCGCCCTTGTGGCACCAAGGCTTACACTACAAGCAGTTTCAGGCGAGCAACCAGCTGTTTACCAGCTCTGGCATTTGCGCCAGGGTGGTTTTAATTTTATCTTCACCCGCGGCCGAGGCGGGGAGCAAAACATAATCTTCGGCCGGGATATCTTGTTTGCCGGTTTTGGCTTCAGCCACGCCCAAGCGGAAGCGCGCTACTGCCTCGGTACCTAAGTGCTCAATAATAGAAGCCATGCCATTATGCCCGCCCGCGGAGCCTTCAGCGCGCAAGCGGGTATCGCCAACTAATAAATCAATATCATCATAGATAACCAGCATATCTGCCAGCGGGATTTTATAGAAATCAATAATCGAGCGGGCGGCCTGCCCAGACTCGTTCATAAAAGTTTGCGGCTTAGCCAGGAGTATTTTTTGGCCATTAATGTTTGCCTCCGCCATGAGCGCCTGGAATTTTTTGCTGTCTTGCCATTTGGTTTCCCGCGCTAAAACATCCACGGCGCGGAAGCCGAGGTTATGGCGGGTGTTGTGGTATTTGGCGCCCGGATTGCCGAGGCCGATGATAAGCTTCATGCTATTATTTTGCCACTTTGGTGATGACTGTCAATTTTAAGGGCACGCCTTCCAAATTAAACTGGCCGCGCAAAGTATTAACCATAAAGCGGCGGTAAGTTTCGGCCAGCTGGGTTTTGTTGGGGATGGTTAAAATAAAATGCGGCGGATTATCGCTGATTTGCTCCAGGGATATTAAGCTGGGGCGGCGGATGCCTTTGCCGGTGGTGGGGCGGCGTTTTTGGGCAATGGTTTTGATGAATTCTTTCAGCTCTTCGGGAGTAGCGCGCCAGTTCATATGGCGGAAGATGTCGCCGGCCAGTTCCAAGATTTTTTTAGTGCGCAGGCTGTCCAGAGCCGAGACAAAAATAATCGGCGCCCAAGTGAGGAACGGAAAAGTCTGGTCAATATAATGGTGATAGCGTTCGATGGTAGCGCTGTCTTTGGCGGGAATTAAATCCCATTTATTGGCCACAATGAATATGCCCTTGTTAACGGCGACAATTTCTTCGGCCAAACGTTTGTCTTGGGAAGTTAAATTTTTGGAAATATCAATGACCAAGCCCACCACGTCAGCCTGGTGGATGGCCTGGCGCGATTTGCCGATGGATAATTCTTCCACGGCCTCGCCCTGGTGGCTATAGCGCCGGATGCCGGCCGTATCAATCACGCGGTAAATAATATCTTGGTGCTTAACCAGCACGGCCTGCGAGTCGCGGGTGGTGTGCGGGATAGGGGAGACAATCATCCGCTCTTCGCCGTATAAGCTGTTTAAGAGGGACGATTTGCCGACATTGGGTTTGCCTAATAGGGTCAATGTAAATGCAATGTCCGTTGTATTAGCCTGGGGTTTTAACCCCAGGCTGGAAGTGATGGCATCCAGCAAATCACCGGTGCCGGAGCCGTTTTTAGCCGAGACGGCCACCAGCGGCCAGTTAAGCGCGTGGAAAGCGCTGGCGTTTTGGCGCACTTTACCGTTATCGCATTTGTTGGCGGCAATGATAACGGTTTTGCCGAGCTGGCGCAATTTTTTGGCAATGTCCCGTTCCACCGATTGCAAGCCCACGGTGGCGTCCACCACGAATACAATCACCTGGGCCGCGCCTTGGGCGTAGAGGCTTTGTTTAATAATCGCGTCTTTATAGATGTCTGTTTTTGAGGGGTCTAAGCCGCCGGTATCAACCAAAGTAAAGTTAGCCGCGTTCCAGCTGACTTCAGCTTCCAGGCGGTCGCGCGTGGTGCCGGCCTCGGGCAAAACTAAAGCCACGGATTTTTCCACCAGTTTATTAAACAGGGTGGATTTGCCGACATTGCTGCGCCCCACCAAGGCCACTAGGGGGAGAGAAGAAACGGTTTTCATAAAAGGGATAAGATATCGCTGGGGATGCTGTCAGCGCCGACAATAATTAAAATATCCGCCGCTGGCGCCTCAATATAGCTGGGCAAAGCCGGGGCAATGTTGGCATTTAGTT
>CAYILY010000045.1:0-6306 GCA_964364395.1 uncultured Gammaproteobacteria bacterium
TTCTAAATTAAAACCATCCACGCGGCCGAGTTTTTCGACGCTTTGCGTTTCAACCAATAATCCGACTAGTTGTTTATGTTGTAGAAGCATGGCTTTTTAAAACAATAATTTGCTGGATTAAGGTGACAATAGTATTCATCAGCCAGTATAAGACTAAGCCGCCCGGCAGAGTGGCGCCAATCACCACGGTTAAAATCGGCATAACATACAGCATTTGCTTGTTCATCATGCTGGCCATGTTTTCGTCTTTAGCGCCGGGGATAGCGGGTTGAGGTTTATGGATCAGCATTTTGGTTTGCCAGAACTGGAAGGCGCCGGAAACAAGCGCCAATATAATGCTGGCTTTGGACAAATCAAAGATTCCCAAAAAGACCATATTAACCGCTTCCGGCCTGGCGACAAAAGAATATAATTTATCTAAACTGCCGTTTTGCAGGCCATCGTTTAAAACTTGGTAAATGGCGATTAAAAATGGGAATTGCACCAAGAGCGGCAAGCAGGAGGAAAACGGGCTGACTTTTTCGGCTTTATATAAATCCATCATGGCCCGGCCCAGGGCTTCTTTGTTGTCCTTATATTGCGTTTTCAAAGCATCAACTTTGGGCTGTAAATCTTGCAGGGCTTTTTGTGATTTTAAAGATTTGCCGGACAGCGGCCAAAGGATTATTTTAATCAACACGGTAAGGGCGACAATCGACCAGCCAAAATCATTGCCGGGAATAAAATTATGGAGCCAGACGAGCAGGTTTAAAATTGGCTGGTAGAAGAGAGTAGTGAAAATATTCATGCAATTTGTTATTGGTTAATTTTTAATGGGTCATGGCCGCCTTCGTGCCAAGGGTGGCATCTTGTAAGCCTTCTTGTTCCAAGCCACATGCCTTTAAGGGTTCCATAGCGTTTGATGGCTTGGTAAGTATAATCGGAACAGGTGGGTTGGTAAATACACACCCCGCGTCGCAGAAAGTGGCGCAATGGCCCGTGGTCCGGGGACAGGGTTTTTTGGTAAGCGCGGATTAAGAATAATAGAATTTTTTCTATCATAATTTTCTTGTCATTCCGGCCTTGAGCCGGAATCCATCTTTTTTGTTTCTGGATCCCGCATCAAGTGCGGGATGACAGTCATATTAATCTAGCTTTTTTAAATAAAACACTAGCGAGGGATTTTAGTTCGGCGTAGGAGAGGGCCAGTAAAGAGGCTTTGGTTAAAAGCAGGCCATCAACATTTTGCTTTAGATTAGGCAAAATATCGCGCCGCACAGTTTCGCGCAAACGGCGTTTAAGCAAGTTGCGCTTGGTGGCGCGTTTGGACACTTTTAAGGATGTAACCACAGTAAAACGGGCCTCTCCGAGGTTATTGGGGACAAAACGCAAGGCTAAATCGCCCGCGTAAACCGTGCGCCCGCGCTTGAAAACCCGGTCAATGTCGATTTTTTTGTTTAAGCGGTGTTGAGATGGTAGCATAGCTCGCACCACCCCTGCCCCTCCTCGGAGAGGAGGGGATTTTTAGACCGTCAGCCGTTTGCGGCCGCGCGCCTTGCGGCGCTTTAAGACTTTGCGCCCGCCCGGAGTGGCCATGCGCGCGAAAAAGCCATGGGATTTTGCGCGTTTGCGCTTTTTTGGTTGGTAGGTTCGTTTTGTAGCCATAATATGATTAGACTAGCATGTCAATGGCAAATAAACAAGCCTAAACGGCTCAAATGGTGGAAATGAGCCGTTTTTTCCGTTGATTTTTGGGGTAAAAAGGCGTATGGTTATGAATAAATCTATGGACAATAAGTCATCGAATAAAAATTTACATAAAGCAAGTAAAGCCAAGAAAGATGAGTTTTATACCCAGCTTACTGATATTGAAAAAGAACTAAAGCACTACAAAGACCAATTCCGCGGTAAAGTGGTGTTTTGTAATTGTGATGACCCAAAAGAAAGCAATTTTGTTAAATATTTCAGTACGAACTTTGAACATTTGGGACTGAAAAAATTAATTGCCACTCATTGTAAAGAGGCAACTTTGTTTACCAAAGAAAAACCTTATAAATTGGAGTATGTGGGTGATAAAAATAATAATCGTACGCCTGATCCCAGTGAGTTTATAACTAAGATGATAAATGATGGCGACTTCCGTAGTGAGGAGTGTATTGATCTACTCAAAGAAGCCGATATAATTGTAACTAACCCCCCGTTTTCTTTATTCCGTGAATATCTTGCGCAATTAGCGGAATATAACAAAAAATTTTTAATTCTTGGTGATCAGAATGCCATAACATACAAGGAAACTTTTAAACTTATAAAAGAAAACAAATTGTGGCTTGGTTACGACAATGGTGGCACAAAGTGGTTTCAAGTTCCTAATGATTATAATATACAGACAGAGTCAAGAATAAAAATTGAAAACGGCGTGAAGTTTTTCAGTATGGGACGTATCATGTGGTTTACAAATCTAGATACCACAAAGCGTCATGATAAATTGATACTTTACAAAAAATACACACCCGAAGAATATGCCAAATATGATAATTACGGGGCAATAAATGTTGATAGAGTAAGTGATATACCTATGGATTATGATGGGGTAATGGGCGTACCAATAACTTTTTTAGATAAATATAATCCAGAACAATTTGAAATAATAAGTTCGAACGACATAAGATTAAATGAGATAGCTCCTTTTAAAGAGCATGGACTTATTAAAGATAAAGATGGAGCAATAAACGGCAAACCTACATATGTTCGCATCGTCATTAAAAATAAAAAGTTAGTATGAAAATCGAACTAAATCGCATCACTATACGCAAAGTGATTACTGGCTACAAAGACAGCGCCGAGGAAGGCGTGGTCGCTTATGGCGGCAAGCTGGATATCCGCCCAAAATATCAGCGTGAGTTTGTTTACAAGGGCCACCAACGGGACGCTGTGATCGAAACAATCAAAAATGGTTTTCCGCTCAATGTTATGTATTGGGTCAAAACTAATGAGGGTAATTATGAAGTTTTAGATGGCCAACAGCGCACCATCAGCATCGGGCAATATGTTAACGGCGATTTTTCCCTGCATGAGCGCTATTTCCATAATCTGACGGATGAAGAACAAAAACAGATTTTGGATTATGAGTTGATGATCTATTTTTGCGAGGGGACGGACAAGGAGCGGCTGGACTGGTTTAGGATTATTAACATTGCCGGAGAAAAACTATACGACCAAGAATTACGGAACGCGGTTTACACCGGTCCGTGGCTTTCGGACGCAAAACTTAAATTCAGCAAATCAAACTGCGCGGCCTATCTCTTGGCGAATGATGGCGGGCAATTAGTGAGCGGCTCGCCAATTAGGCAGGAATATTTGGAAACCGCGCTTTCGTGGATTAATGATGGCAAGATCGAAGATTACATGGCCAAGCATCAGCATAAAAAAAATGCCGATGAATTATGGCAATACTTTCAGGATGTTATTGCTTGGGCGCGGGTGAATTTTATAAATTATCGCCGCGAGATGAACAGTGTGCAGTGGGGCGAGTTATATAATCAGTTCAAAGATAAAAAATTGAATGCCGCCAAACTGGAAGCCGAAATCAGTGAGCTGATGCAAGACGAAGATGCTACTAAAAAGTCCGGCATTTACCCGTATGTTTTGACCAGGCAAGAAAAATACCTTTCAATCCGCGCTTTTACTGATAAAATGAAACGTGAAGCGTATGAGAAGCAAAAAGGCATTTGTAAAAAATGCAAGAAAAATTTTGAGATAGAAGAAATGGAAGCCGACCATATAAAACCTTGGCACGAAGGTGGCAAGACAGTTTCGGGAAATTGCCAGATGTTATGCAAACAAGATAACCGGACAAAATCTGGAAAATAAATGAAAGTCAAAATATAAATATGAAGAAAAATATAACAAAATTCGTAATTTCTTTTGCACTCGCTTTGAGTTTAACATCATATTTATATTGGCCTCTATATCAAAAGATTCCGTTACACAGTTACAAACAAAATATAGACAACGAAGTCAGTCAATTGGAGTTACCTCTTAAAGAAGAGATAAAGGAAATTTTGGATAGGAAAATTGATCTTCCTCGAGACAGGCATGAATTATGTTTAGAAAATAAAAACAGATTTCACCTTTTGCATGCTGACAGTGATATCAAGGGAGGACTTATTTTTTATACTAATGATCTCGCTCAATCTAATTATGGCAAAGAGAATAACCTTGGGGCTATGGCTATAAAATTGTTTTATAACAATAATTTACTAGCAGACGACAATTATGAGAAGGTTGGAGATTTAAAAAAATGCATTAAGTTAGAAACAGCAAAGTTGCAAAATTACGCCAGTTCAACAATTGAGTATGGTACCATTAGCGTTAACCGATTAGAGGAGTTAGACTTAGGAGAGCAGGGAAAATTCACAATTGGTCGCCGAGTTGTAGGAGGACATTACATTGACACAGCTGATTCCTCCGCTTACATATCTGCTCGATTGAAATTTTTTCTTATAACATTAGTAACTTTATTTGGATTTTTCTCCTTATTTGTCAATTGGATATCAAAACACCGGTATAATTTTTTTAAAAAGAGAGATTAAGTGTGAGTAGTGATTTTAATGAAAACGTATTAATCGAACAGCCAACTCTTTATTTATTTCTAGATGAATCAGGTAACTTTGATTTTAGCCCAAAAGGGACTAAATTTTTTATTCTAACCGGGCTTGCGACATTTGATCCAATATTAAAACGCGAAGAATTAGTTCGGTTGCGCTATAAACTATTATCTGAAGGAATTGACGAAGAGTTTTTTCACGCTACTGAAGACAAACAATCAGTGCGTGACGAGGTGTTTTCTTTTATCGCGTCGCTTGGCGCGACTTATGAAATACACAGCATCGCCGCTCGTAAAAACAGGGCAAACCCATCATTGTACAAAGAATCATACATGAAAGGCGATAGGTTGATCGAGCGAACAACAGGCATGGGTCTTTATAAAAAACTTGGAGAATGCCTTTTGCAGTACATATTCAAAGGAAAATCGCGCCACGCAGGCAAGATTATTATTGTGATTGGTTCGATATTTGTGGGCGAGAAGAAAAAAACATTATTACAAACGTTGAAACATTATCTTAAAAATAATTTTCCAGGAGTGCCGTTTGAAATTTATTCGCATCCATCATGTGCAGATTTGAATTGCCAGATCGCGGATTACTGTTGTTGGGCTATTGGAGTATACGCCGAACGCAACGAAAAAAGGCCATACGCAGTAATTAGGCCTCAAGTAAAAAGTGTTTTTGATATATTTAAGTCTGGCGAAACGGAGTATTATCAATACAACGATCCATCTTTACAAAAATGACCAACCCCCCTATCCCTTGCGGGAAGAGCCCAGGGGCTCTTGTCGGGGGGTTGGAACCTTTAATTAAATTATACTGGAAATATTAGAACTCGTCAATAGTTATCCACATGCTTAAAAAAATAAAACCAAAAAAAGAAAAAAGGTTTTTATAACAACGTCACGCTCGAAACTTTGTCGTCTTTGTCTTTAAGAGACATAATCCGCACGCCCTGGGTGGCGCGGCCGAGGATGGAGATGGATTTTAGGGGCAAGCGGATGGTTTGGCCTTTGCCGGAAATGGCAATTAAGTCATTAGCCGTCTCTTCGGTTATGGTTTTATTAACAATCATGGCGCCGGTTAATTGCCCGGTTTTAGGGGTTAAATTCACGGTTTTAATGCCTGATCCGCCGCGGGATTGGACTTTATACTCGCCAATGGCGCTCCGTTTGCCATAGCCATTAGTGGTAATAACAAGTAATAGGGCGTCATCCGCTTCCTTGGGGCTGATAATGTCCATACCAACCACCACATCCTCGCCTTTTAAGCGGATGCCACGCACGCCGGAAGCGGCCCGGCCCATGGGGCGGACATCAGCTTCCTCAAAGCGGATAGCTTGGCCGGAACGGGTGGTCAGCACAATTTCATTTTTGCCGTTCGAGGGTTTGACCCATTCCAAGGCATCGCCGTTTTTCAGTTTAATGGCAATGAGGCCCGAGCGGCGCACTTTGGCAAAATCCGCGATGTCGACTTTTTTAATCAAGCCGCCGCGCGTCACCATCACTAAAAATTTGCGTCCTTCTAATTTGTCGAGCGAAAGCACGGCATTAACTTTTTCTTCGCTGGAAGTCTGCAGGAAATTAACCAAAGCCTGGCCTTTGGCCGTGCGTGAGGCCGGCGGAATGTCATAAGCTTTGAGCTGGAACACGCGGCCGCGGGTGGTGAAGAATAAAATATCCGAGTGCGTGGTGGTGGCAAAAAACATTTCCACAATATC
>CAYILY010000046.1:0-6048 GCA_964364395.1 uncultured Gammaproteobacteria bacterium
CTGTAATTGCTGTAATAATACCACCACGGACAAGGAAATATAATTTACCTTGGCCAAAGCGCTGGTATAAGCAATGGTCCCGACTGTGCCGCCTAATAAAGCAATCGCAATTATTGACAACCAAGCCCGAATGTTAAGTTTACGCCATTTAATAATCTCTTTAATTAAAAACGGTGCCAGGATAATTAAACCCAAAAAATGCTCCCAAAATACCACTACCCCGGACGGCAGGCTATAAAGATTCCGCCGCAAATAACCGTCTAAGCTCCACAATAAGGCGGCAATGATGATTAAATATGGGGCACGGTTATTCATATTATTTTTTTATCAAGCCTTCAATCACCTGCCTTAATGCGTCAGCCGGAATCACGCCGGCCACGCGGTAGCCGTTGATGAACCACGTCGGCGTGCCAGCCACGCCCGCGGCCAAACCAGCACGCTGGTCAGCCTCCACTTCTTCTTTAGCCTGATCCGAATCCAAGCACTGGCTAAACTGCGGCCGGTTCAAACCGGCCTGGACCGCCAAAACGATAATCGTTGCTCGATCCAGCTTGTCTTGGTTTTGGTAAAATTTGTCGTGGAGCGGCCAGAATAAATTTTGTAGATGGGCGCAATAACCGGCTTGAGCCGCGAGCTTGGCCTCGGGATGGATATCTTCCAGCGGAAAATCGCGGTAAATATATTTTACGTCCTGATTAAATTCCGCGACTAAAGATCGAATAATCGGATAAGCCTTTAAGCAAAACGGGCATTCAAAATCGCCAAATTCGACAATCGTCACTTGGGGATTGCTCGCGCCCACAAATGGATCGTCTGCTGTGGCAACATTATAGATTTGATGGCTAATATTAGCTCCACCCGAGCCTGATGTTTCCGCGCCATATTGTTCCCAATTATAATTACCGGACAAGATTTGATTGCGGATGGTTATGACTTGATAAATAAAATAAACAGCGTAAAGAAGCAATAAGGCGCCGATAAAAATTAAAACGCGCTTCCACATATTTTTTATTTATAATTGCGGATATTTATTAATCCAATTATGCTCCTTCTCATAAGCCTGAGCGACAGACAATAAACGCGCTTCATCAAGTTGCCGCCCCATTAACTGCAAACCCACGGGCAAGCCATCAACAAAACCAGCGGGCACCGACAGCGCCGGAATGCCGGCCATCGCCGCGCTGCTCATAAAAATATCTTCCAAATACATAGCCAGCGGATCATCGGCCTTTTCGCCTAGTTTTATAGCTGGATGCGGTGAAACCGGGGTGGCTAAGATATCTACTTCATTTAAAACTTGCTTCACTTCATCCGCAATTAAAGTCCGCACTTTCTGGGCTTTCTTGTAATAGGCGTCGTAATAGCCGCTCGATAGGGCGTAGGTGCCTAGCATGATACGGCGCTTGGCCTCGGGCCCAAAACCCTGTCCCCGGCTCTTGGTATAAACTTCCAGCAAATTCATGGCCTCGGGCGAGGAAAAACCATAGCGGATGCCATCAAACCGGCCCAAGTTGGAGCTGACTTCCGCGGGAGTAATAATATAATAAACTGGCACCCCATATTTGGTGTGCGGCAAGGAAACCGGCACTACGATGGCACCTAATTTTTCCAAATCAGCAATCGCCGCGTCAACTACTTCACGCGAGGCGGGATGAGAAACATCTTCGAAAAACTCTTTTGGCAAACCAATTTTGAGCCCCTGTAATGAGGTATTAATTTTAGCGGAATAATCATCCACTTTAGCGGGCAGCGACGTAGCGTCATGCTTACTATCTTGTCCCGCTAAAATCTCCAAGAGCAGTGCCATGTCTTCAGCCGTTTTAGTAAAAATCCCCGGCGTGTCAGTGGAACTGGTCATAGATATTATTCCATGCCGCGAAATCCGGCCATAAGTCGGGCGCAAGCCGTATAAATTACACCAGCCCGCGGGCTGGCGGGTCGATCCACCCGTGTCTGTGCCCAAAGCCGCCAAACAAAATCCGGCCGCCAGCGCGGCCGATGAGCCGCCGGACGAGCCGCCCGGACTGCGCGTTAAATCGTAAGGGTTATGACTCGGGCCATAGGCGGAATTCTCCGTGGAGGCGCCGTGGGCGAATTCGTCGCAGTTAACTTTACCGACAATGATGGCGCCCGCGGCTTTTAATTTGGCTACTACTGTGGCATCATGGGTCGGAATGTAATTTTCTAATATTTTCGAAGCCGCGGTGGTGCGCACGCCGGCCGTGCAAATTACGTCTTTCACGGCCACGGGAATACCTTCGAGCGCCCTCAATGTTTCGCCGTGCTTTATTTTTCTGTCCACCTCTTTGGCTTGTGCCACAGCCGTTTCTTCGGTCAAAGTTAAAAAAGCGTGAACTTGTCCGTCATACTCGCGAATTCTTTGATAAACAGCTTTGATTAAATCAACGCAGGAAAACTCCTGCTTGCGCAAACTCTGCAATGCGGACTTAATATTTAATTGTTGTATATTTAGGCTCATTGTCTTTTTGTCATTCCCGCGAAAGCGGGAATCCAGAGGTATACACACCAAAACCTGGATTCCGGCTCAAGGCCGGAATGACAGCTATTCGAATACTGCCTTAACTTTAATCAAATTATTCTGGTGCGCCGGCGCCATTTTGATGATTTCTGCCATGCTGTCGCAAGCTTCAACTTTATCCTCCCGCATCACATTAGACAGGCCAGTCACCTGGCTGGTAATTTTTACATTTTCCGTGTCCACGCTCTGTAATTCCCCGACATAACCCAAAATCGCGGACAACTGTTCGGCATAAAGCTCCACTTCTTTGTCCGACAAATCAAGGCGCGCCAAAGCCGCTACTTTGCGGACTTCAGCTTCGGTTATTTTTCCTTTTTTCTGAGCCATATTTTCCCTTATATTTTCCCTTTGAGTATAGCAAAAAAGCCGTTTTTGCCCACTATTGACAAGTTTTTAAATATATGATAAAGTGTTTGTAGTTAAAACCACCTAAATTCACCAAAAAAGTCCTTTAAAATAGTTTGACTAACCTGGTTGCCAAAAAGCATATAGTCAGCAAAATACTCAAAATACTTCATACAGGCCGCGCAATGGCCAAACCCCTAAAGGAGGAGAAAGTTATGAAAGTCGTCTTCGTATATCGCGGCGAGAATCCATTTCTTCGCCAGCTCGCGGAAGGTTTAGGGGACGGGTACGAGACTGAAAGAAGGGAAATTTCGGTCGAAACACCTTGGGAAGTGTACAGTGAACCGGTGAAGTTATCGGAGATGACTGGCGCCCTTGATGGAGTTATTGTCACTGACAATACTCTAGATGATACAGTGGAAAAACTCATCGGTCGAAGACCGATCAACGCGTATAACGCCCTGGAGTGGAAAATCCTGGGAAAAACGGATGTGGTAGTAAAGCTCAAGCCGATCGTCGATGAAATCCGTAGCAAAGGCAGGGTCCCCGTGGTACTCAGGAACTGTTTGGGCCACCACCTATACGACGAGATGCATCTGCCTGCAGAAGAAAAACAAGGGCTGGATGTTCTGATTCGGACTTTCTCCTATCGTGAAAATAACGAGGGGGAAATCATCCAGAAGGCAGTGCAAGCGGGTAACTACTACTCCTTGATTCTCCAACGAGAGTTTGACATGCCGGTGGTCACACGAGAGGCCTTCTGTATCGAGGAGGGAAAAATTGAAAATATAGGAGATATTCTTTCCACCCTCGGTATTTCTAAGGAGGAAGCGGTTTTACTCGTAGACCATCATGTTTACAAGCTTAGAGACAAAAAGCTGGAGCAATCAGGGTTGGCCGAAGTGGACATCGTTCCGATCTGTCCGTGTTGCGTCGGCCTTAAATCTTCCAAAGATTTGAGGGAATACGGCTTCAAGGTCTTTCCTCTTGAGTACAGCGAGGAGAGGAAAGGAGCCATCCAAAACCTGCAACGGATGATCGTTGGCTGGTAAAAGAAGTGATTTTATCGTCAAGTTCTATCAGAGCCCCGGGGTACTAATACTCGGGGCTTATTTTTTTATCCATTACTTAAACGCAAAATGAAATTTTTTGCCCATGGCTTCGCCCACGCGATACAGGGTATCGAGCGTGATATTCTGTCGGCCGCTCTCGATGCGGGAAATAAATTCCCGTTTGACTTTCATTTTTCTGGCCAGCTTCGCCTGGGATATCCGAGCGTCCTGGCGCACCCGGCGCAGTTCCATAGCCGCCTTTAAATAACGGACTTTTTGCTCAATCCTTTCTTGTCTTTCTTTAGAAAAAGAATTCCATACCTCATCATAAGGAATAAGCTCGCCGCGATCAATTGCTTTTTGAATTTTTTCCGGTAATTTTTTACTCATATTATTTATAACGAAGTAATCGATTTAATGCTGTTTTAATATTATGCAACGGCGTTTTTTGTGACTTCTTTTGAAAAAAATGCAAAATAACAACGTGCTCCTCCCATACATAAGCATAAAAACCCCGATAAGCGCCACCGTCCATGAGGCGAATTTCAAATAACTCCCGGCCGATCTTTCTTGCGTCTGGATACGCCAGCCGTCCTTCATTTCTTAACATTCTAACCAGACCGTCAAAATCATCACGAATAGATTCTGTAAACGTCTGTAATTCTTTGAGCGCATTATCGTCATAAAAAACTTTCTTTTTCATAGTGTAACTTATAAGTTACTGTCTGTCAAGAAGCCTCAAAAACTGATTTTCGTCAATAACTTTCACCCCCAATTTTTCGGCCTTATCCAGTTTCGAACCCGCTTCCGCGCCAGCTACTACGTAATCAGTATGGTTACTGACTGACGAGGAAATGTCGCCGCCCAATAAACGGATTTTTTCTTTAGCTTGGTCGCGCGTTAGGGCTTCCATAGTGCCAGTCAGCACAAACGTTTGGCCGGCCAATTTACGGGAAACCACTTTTTGTTCTTGTATTTTTATCCCGTTTTTCACTAAACAATCCACAAAATCCAAATTTTTCTTATCACTAAAATATTGCACAATGCTTTCGGCCACCACTTCGCCAATGTCTGATACTTTGGATAAAACCTCTAAATCAGCAGCTTTAAATTTTTGCAAATTACCAAAATACAAGGCCAAAGCATTGGCCGTTTCCTCCCCCACGTGGCGAATACCTAAAGCGTAGATGAATCGGGAAAAAGACACGTTGCGCGCCGCGTTAATAGCATTAATCAAATTTTGTGCCGAGACAAGATCAAACCGTTCCATGGCCTGAATTTGCTCCTGTTTTAGAATAAACAAATCAGCGGCATCTTTAATTAAACCCACATCCAGCAGTTGGTCGATAATTTTCGGGCCTAATCCATCAATATTCAAAGCTTTCTTGGAAACAAAATGATACAAGCCCTCGCGATGCTGGGCCGGACAAGCTTGATTTCGACAAAAATGCGCAGCCTCGCCCTCCCGTCTCGCAACTGGCCCGCCACAGGCCGGGCAGGTTTTGGGCATCAAAAATCTTTTTTCCTTGCCGGTGCGCAACCGTTCTAAAACTTGGACTACGTCCGGAATAATATCACCGGCTTTTTGAATAACTACTGTATCGCCAATGCGTATATCTAGGCGTTCAATTTCATCTTCATTGTGCAAAGTGGCGCGGCTAACGGTGGTGCCGGCTACGTTGACCGGCTCCAAAATCGCCACCGGCGTTAAAGCGCCGGTGCGCCCCACTTGGATAATAATATCCCGGACAATGGTGGTGGCTTGTTCGGCCGCGAACTTCCAGGCCACTGCCCCGCGCGGGGCTTTGCCCACCACGCTTAGTTTATTAAACAGCGCTATATCATTAATAATGATAACGGTGCCGTCAATATTAAAAGGTAATTTATCACGTTTTTTATCGACACTATCATAGAATTTTTTTAAATCGGGAAGCGAGGAACACGGACGGTTAATATCAGCCACCGGAAAGCCTAAATCATGCGCCAATTGGTGGGTCTCCTCATGAGACTTCTGGCCCAAATCAGTTATCACATCCCAAGCCATAAACGATAAACGCCGCTTGGCAGCCAAAGCTGGATCGAGCTGGCGGATGGAGCCGGCCGCGGTATTGC
>CAYILY010000047.1:0-1069 GCA_964364395.1 uncultured Gammaproteobacteria bacterium
CTTGGTTTGAGTTCTGGTTAAACTGGCGATCATTTTGATTAAACTGTTGGTTATTGGTTTGTTGTTGATTAGTCCGGGTTTGATCGGGAGTTTGCTGCTGTTGTTGATTGGTTGGTTGAGTTTGGGTCTGATAGCAGGGCTGAACCGCGTTCACACAGCTTTGACTGGATGCGCACCAAGTATAACCAGCGGCGCAGGTGGTGCCAGAAGGGGCCGTAACTGAAGTGCCGTTATAGTTATAACCATTACAGCTGGCGGTGGTGGAAATACACGCGTTATTACACTGCCATTGCCCCGTGGCGCAAGTGACGGTCGAATAATTAGTGGAACAGGCCGTGGTTTGGCACCAGCCGCTCGAGGCCGTGCTCGAGCCGCCGCTCGTGCTGGTGCACCAAAACTTGCTCTGGCTGGTGCAACTGGCTTGGTCCGTGGGCCAAGCTTGCGATGTGCAGGATGTCCCCATGGGCACGCAGGCGCCGTTGCACATATACTGCGTCGAGGAACAACTACTGGTGGTTGTGCCCGAGCCCCCGCAACTCTGTGAATTCGAGAGGCAGCTGCCAGTAGAACTACACCAATAGTACCCACTCGAACAACTTGTAGCTGACGTTGGATAGTACTCATCAGGGTCCTCACGGCTATAACAGCTGGTGTCGGCCGGATAGTCAGTGCTGCCGTCGTGGTCGTTATCTACACCATCAGAACATTGTGGCGTGCCGCCGGTGAAAGCCGAACAACCCGGATCAGCCGAGTCAATTAGGCCATCGCCGTCATTATCAACACGGTCAGTACATTTAATTTGCGTATCTTCGTAAGTGCCGCTCGGACTAGTAGTACTGCTAGTCGGACAGGCCGTTGATTGGCACCAACCGCTCGACGATGAACTGGTGCACCAGAACTTGCCTTGGCTGGTACAACTGGTTTGGTCCGTGGGCCAGGTGTTGGTATTGGATGATGAGCTGTAGCAGCCATTGGGACAGCCGTCAGACCCAAAATTACAACCATTGGGACAGGTTGAGTAATTACAGCTAGGATAGGTCGAGCCAGATTGTTGGTAAGTGCCGCTACA
>CAYILY010000047.1:1169-5789 GCA_964364395.1 uncultured Gammaproteobacteria bacterium
TTGAGTAATTACAGCTAGGATAGGTCGAGCCAGATTGTTGGTAAGTGCCGCTACAGCTGGTAGTAGTAGTGGTGGTTGTTGACGAGGAGGGACAAGATCCATATTGGCACCAGCCGCCACCGCCGGCTGAACTGGTGCAGTAAGTTGTGCCGCCGGAACAAGATGAGGCATCGGTCGGTGCCGGACAAGTTGTACCGGTTGGTACGCATGAGCCGTTGCAATACATTTCCGCGCCAGTACAAGCTGTTTGGGCGATACGGACTGTGCCCAACACCCCATCAGTCGTGGTTAACACATAATCAATTACGGTTTTACCAGCCGGATTAGGGAGCAGGGATAACTTTAATTCATGGCCGTCGTTTTTATAAACAATTTGGTCCCGAGCCTGGGCTTTTATCTGCCAGCACAAACTGGTCAAGCGGTCGTCATAAAAACTTTTAATCTCGCTGTCATAGGCTTTGGCCGCATATTGGACCGCGGTCGCGTCCGTGAAAGTCAGCCGTTTTGCCCCGGGAAATAAAGGAATTTGGATGCCTGAACCCAAGCCGTTCACCAAAGGTTCTCCCGCAAGCAACGAAGGCACACACGGGCCAGTCTGGGCGGTTTTTTCATTTGGCGGCGGCGCCTGGAAAGCGGCTATAACCATTACTACCACCAGCAGACCGACGACCGCCAACAAAGAATACAGTATTTTTATTTTTTTCATAATTCCTAAATTAAAAAAACCGCAACAAGGCGGTTTATAATTATTTTAATAAATTAAAAAATATTAACAGAACTCGGCAGCAACAAGAGCATTTTTCTATTCCTTCAATTGGTATTTTGACTGTCATGAATAACTCTGCAGTAAAATACTGACATATTTATAATAACATAAAATTATTATTTTGTATTTTTAACTGTGGATAACTCATAAACGCCAATTGTAGATTTTGCCAGCTTGGCCCAAGAAAATTGTTCGGCCCGTTCGTAGCCTTTTTCGGCTAAACTGTCTTGGATTGTCCGCGAGCCGCCTACCACGTCACTCGCCTGCGCCATATTCTCAATATTTTCCGGATCAAAGTAATAAGCCGCGTCCGAGAGCACTTCCGGCACAGCCGCGGCTTTAGCCGCCACTACCGGCACGCCGCGGCTGGCGGCTTCCAGTGGCGGCAGGCCAAAACCTTCATACAGTGAAGGGAAAATAAATAATTTAGCGCCGCGGTATAGGCCGTCTAAATCTTTGTCGCTCACCTGGCCGGTTAAAATAATGTCGCGCCTAATGGCCGCCTCCGGCACGGCGCGGCTGATAAACGCTTTTAATTCTTTATAAAAATAATCTTCCCGCCCCGCCAGCACCAACTGCCAATGCCGGCTGTAAGTTTTCCGCAATAAAATAAAAGCCCGCACCAAGCGCTCTAAATTTTTATGCGGATAGGCGCTGCCCACATACAGCAAATAAGATTTATTAACGCCAAAAGTTGCGTTCAGATACTGGTTAAAAGCTTCGGAGTTTGGCAATTTTTCGGTGCCCAACAGCATTTTATCAGTGCCCGGGTAAATCACCGTGATTTTTTTCTCGTCAATTTTTAAATGCCGCGCCACATCCCGCTTGGTGAATTGCGAAACCGTAATAATTTGCCGCGCTTTTTTCAGGCTGTTTTTTAAAACAAAATGGTGGGCGCGGAGCTTGAGCTGATATTGCCAAGCCGGCAACGTGGTGGCGCGGGAGTCGGGAAAATGCCAGACAACTAAATCGTGGACTGTTAAAACATAAGGCGCCGGGCAAAAATATGGGGCATTGATATGCGGGAAATGCATTAACTCCACACCGCTGGTTTTGATTAAAAACGGCATTTTAATCTGCTCGCCCCAAGTGTACCAGGGAACATCAGCCAGTACAATTTTAAATTTGCCGCCAGCGAGCTTAAAATTAGCCGCACCTTCGGCTGTCATGAATAAAGTGTAGCGATTATTATCGTCCAGCTTGGCCAAATTCTCAATTAGACGCTCAACATAGCGGCCAATGCCGCGATTGTGGATACCATACATTCTGGCGTCAATGCCTATGTGCATATTAAATAGATTCCAAAACATTTAACGTCTCTCTAGCCGTCTTCTCCCAATCAAACTCCACTGTCCTAGCCAGCCCTTTTGATCTTAAAGTTTTGGCTAAGTCCTTTTCATTAACTATAGCACGAATGGCCACGACTAAATCATCAATCCGATAAGGATCGACTAAGAGGCCGGCGTCATTAATGATTTCGCCCAAGGAAGAATTATGCCCGGCAATCACCGGCAAGCCGCTAGCCATGGCCTCGAGCGGCGGAAAACCAAAGCCTTCATAAAACGAGGGGTATAAAAATATGCTGGCTAAATTATAAATAGCCGGCAAATCTGCGCCAGGCACTTCGGTTAAAACATGGATTTTGTCTTCAAACGATGACTTTTTTAGCTCTTCGTAAAAGCCATCAGCCTTCCAGCCATTATGCCCGGCAAATAATAAATGATAATCGCGGGCTTCTTGGGGCCATTTTTTTTGCCATAAATTAAAGGCTGCCAAAGTGGCTAAAATATTTTTACGCGGCTCAATAGTGCCCACCTGTAATAAATATTTAGCCACGGGCAGGTTAAACTTTCCCCGGATTGATTCAACGACGTGCCGGTCTTGAATCGGCCGAAAATCTTTATCCAGGCCATTATAGACGCGCGCCACCTTGCCTTCTTTTAACTTATAGTGCGCCAATAAATCTTGCCGTGTCGCTTCAGACACGGCGATAACCTTGTTTACCCGGTGGCATACTTGGCGCGGCTGCATCAATTTATGCCACAACTGTTGCCGATAGGTAAAGTACTCAGGATATATAACAAACGACAAATCGTGCATAGTGAGTACGGTTTTAACTTTGTCCGACCAAGCGCCATAAAGCAGTGACGGGAAAAACAATACGTCAGCGCCCTCGATTAATTTATCGATTTGTGGCCAAGCCTTAAAACAAAAACTAGCGTTTAAAAATTTATTGGGAAAGCGGTAAGAATAAATTTTAACATTAGGATAATTTTTAAGCTTGTCTAAAACCGGCGAATAATTTTTGTGATAGCGGTTAACAAATAATTTGAACTGGTGCTTGGGCGCCAAAGGAATTAAATGCTCCAGCAAATTTTTGGCATAACGAAATACGCCTCCGGATCCCTCCACTAAAACTCTCGCGTCAATGCCGATTATCATACTAGTTGTCGTCATTCCGGCCTTGAGCCGGAATCCATCTTTTTTTTGCTTCTGGATCCCGGGTCAAGCCCGGGATGACAAAATAGGCTTTTACTATTTAAAGATTAATCCTGTCTTTCCACATATTTTATCTCCACAAAATTTTTCATCTCTCTAATAAATCTTTCTTCACTGAATTGCTGGGCATGATCGCGAATGCGGCTATAATCCCAGCTTTGTCGCCGAAAGCGGATAACCGCGTCCGACAGCGATTGCCAAGTTTGCTCCTCAAAAAACACGCCCGTAATATCCGGAATTACGGTTTCGCGCGCCCCGCCGGCTTCAAAAGCAATTACCGGCGCGCCCCCGGCCATGGCTTCCACGGCCGCGATGCCAAAATCTTCTTCCTGGGGGTTAATAAAACCCTGGGCGCCGGAGAGATAAAACTTTTTGTCTTCGTCGTTCAAAGCGCCTAAAAATTTTATAGTCGGCCCGGCTAAAGCGCGCAACTTAGCCTCTTCTTCGCCTTCGCCGATAATATAGAGCGGCATGTTTAAGCGGTTAAAAGCGCGGATAGCAATGTCGATCTTTTTATACGGCCGCAGGCGGGAGGTTAAAATAAAATAATCCCCGCGTAGCCGGTGCGGGTAATTAGCCACATCCACCGGCGGGTAGATAACCGTGCTGTCGCGGTTGTAATAGCGCTTAATGCGGTCGGCCACAAAACGCGAATTAGCCACAAAATAATCCACCCGCATGGCAGCCAATTGATCCCACATGCGCAAGCGATTAAATATCAAAGGCAATAATTTTTTAATAAATCCCCCGCCGCCTAAATCATCCACATAGGTATTGGCATCGCTCCACAAATAGCGGGTCGGGGTATGGCAGTAGCAGATGTGCAAAGAATTGGGCGGCGTAATCGCGCCTTTGCCAAAAGCCGAGGCCGAAGAAATTATCACATCATACGGCGAGAGCGGCAAAGCTTCTACCGCGGCCGGCATTAAAGCCAGATACCAGCGCAGATGGCGCCGCGAAAAAGGCAATTTTTGGATAAACGAGGGAATGATTTTCAAGGAATTAAAAAAGTGGCCGATCTTTTTGGGGTCATGGACTAAGGTGTAGAGCGGGGCGCTGGGCCAAATCTTGTGGAAAGTTTTTACCACCCGTTCCGCGCCGCCAATTTGATTTAAGTGATCGTGCACTAAGGCTACTTTCATAATATAAAACTTAGAAATAGGCAATCTCTTTGTTTGTCATTCCCGCGAAAGCGGGAATCCATCTTTCTCTTTATTGTCTCTGGATCCCGGGTCAAGCCCGGGATGACATTTACTCGTTTAACTCGCTAAACGGCATTTTTGCCAGTTAACACTACCCAAGGCGTTCTTAATAGTATTTGAACGTCCAGCCAGAAATTCCAATTTTCAATATAA
>CAYILY010000048.1:0-5669 GCA_964364395.1 uncultured Gammaproteobacteria bacterium
ATTAATGCTTATGCCCATATTTTAACCCAAATTAAGGGTTTTGTAACCATCTCATACTATCATATTTCGCCTTTTGTGTCAATATTGCCCTCTATACCATATTTGGTATAATACTTCTATGCAAAATAAAAACATAGCCTGGCTCGGATCAACCTTGCGTGATTTAAAAAATTTTCCTGAAGAAATCAAAGGACATATCGGCTTTGCACTCTATCATGCCCAGCGGGGACTGACACATGAGGATGCCAAACCGCTTAAAGGATTTAAGGTAACCGTTTGGGAAATAGTCAGCCAGCACCGCGGTAATGCCTACCGGGCGGTCTATACAGTTAAGATTAAGGATACTGTCTATGTGCTACACATGTTTCAAAAAAAATCAAAAGACGGCATTGCCACCCCCAAGAAGGAAATTGATCTGATTAAAAAACGATTACAATTAATATTATAAAATACCCTATGAAAATTAAATTCACCAAAGGTTCAGATAATATTTTTAAAGACCTTGGCCTGCCCAATGCTGAAGAGCTCTTGGCCAAAGCAAAATTGGCAGTGGAAATTACTGTTATTATTAAAAATCGAGGTATTTCCCAGCAACAAGCCGCCAAGCTTGCCGGCACATCGCAGGCAAAAATTTCTGACGTGGTGCGCGGCAATCTTGATCAATTTACCATCGATCGCTTGATAAAAATGCTTATGGCCTTTGACCAGGATGTCAGGATTGAGCTGGCGCCCAAACCGCGCTCCCGCGCTCATGCCATAATGACGGTGGCTGTCGCCTAACCTCATGTCATTCTCCATCGGCATCGTCGGCCTGCCTAATGTCGGCAAATCCACGCTTTTCCGCGCTTTGACCAAAAAACAGGTGCCAGCGGAAAACTTCCCTTTTTGTACCATCGACCCCAATGTCGGTGTTGTCGCCGTCCCTGACGATCGGCTGGAAAAACTCTCCGCTATCTGCCAGTCTGGAAAAATTGTCCCCACCACAATCGAATTCGTCGACATTGCCGGCCTAGTCCAAGGCGCGCATAAGGGCGAAGGTTTGGGCAATAAGTTTTTATCCCATATCCGCGAAGTTGATGCCATTGCCCACGTAGTCCGTGATTTTAAAAATGACGACATTGTGCATGTCGAGAACCGCATCGACCGCGAAGCTGATGAACAAATTATTTTACTGGAGTTGATTATGGCTGATTTATCAACCGTGGATAAAAAAATAAAAGATTGCACCGCTAAAATCCGCGGCCAAGACAAAGAAGCGCAAATTGCTTTGGGGGCTTTTGAAAAAATAAAGACGCGTTTAGATGCCGGCCAAGTGGCCCGCGGAACGGAATTAACCGAAGAAGAAATTTTAGCCACGCGCGATACCCAGCTTTTAACCGCTAAACCTATGTTGACGGTAGTGAATGTTTCGGAAGACGAAGTGGTGAGACGCGAACCAAAAAATAACGAAGTTATAATCTCCGCTAAAATTGAGTCTGAATTATCTGAACTGCCGGACGCCGAAGCCAAGGAAATGTTAAAAGAACTAGGCATGCATCAAACCGGCCTGGACAAATTAATTGTGGCTTCATACAAACTTTTAAATTTAATTACCTTCTTTACCGCCGGACCCATGGAAAGCAAAGCTTGGACTATCACGGCCGGCACCAAAGCGCCACAAGGGGCCGGGGTCATCCACACTGATTTTGAAAAAGGTTTTATCCGCGCGGAAGTTATTAGTTATCAAGACTTTGTGGACTGCAATGGCGAGTCCGGCACCCGCGACAAAGGCAAACTCCGCACTGAGGGGAAAACATACGAAATACGGGATGGGGATGTCTGCCACTTTTTATTTAATTAAAAATTAGCTACCATAGTAGCTAGAGGAGGGCTAACTAGTCGCCCTTTTTACATTCACCCTTTAATAGAGGAGTTGCCGATGGCTTACAAATCGCCGTTCGTCAACCGCCCCCATCTTCGCTGGAGGTCTTTTATGTGCAAGCTCCGGAAAATCCGCGCAATGTATAGCCCGCACTGCAATCCGAAAGCATTCTCCTTGCGCTGAAAGGGGGTGATCCTCCTATCTGGGTTGGGGCTGCAACCCCCTAGGCTCGCCGAACTTGGCGGCTGATAAGCCCGGGCTGAAAGGCCACTAACATTGCAGTTGCCGGCGGCTAGATACTTAGCTGCCGGCTTTTTTTAATATTAAAATTTCCCGGCCCACGTGCTGGCCCTCGCGGCCATAAAGCAATGTGCCGCGCTCGGATAAAACGAAACTCTTTTCAAATTCCGCGGGATAAGGCGCCACCACGCTCCAACCCAAGCCGCGCAGCTTGCTAAAAGTATTAATGAGAACATTCTGCGTGCGGAAATGCGGCCAAGCAATTACCGCACGGCTGCCTGGTTTTAAAAACGGACGCAAGGCGCGCAAAGCATCAAAATAAAAGTCGCTTAGGCTGAAAACAATGCTGTCGATTTTTCCGACTGATTCGCCGCCCTGGAGCGGGGGACCTAAATCAAACTCCGCCACAATGGCGTCAATGGACTCTGGTGATAATATTTTACTAAGATTACGCACATCAGCTTGTTCCACTTTCCATTCCGGCAAAACGCCGGCTTCTTTTTCCAGCCATTCTAAATTCAATTTGCTATTAATAATTGATTGTTCGTCAATATCTGTGCCAATAACTTTGTGGCCCAACAACAACGCTTCCTGCAAAACCGTGCCCGAACCACAAAAAGGATCCAGGATTTGTAAGGGCAAGGCATGCCTTGCCCTTACGCGACCGACTGCCATATTAATCATCGCTAAGGCTAATTTCGGCGGCAACATCCCATTTTTGGCATCCCGCCCCGGGCGGTCGTAATCACGATGCGAATAATCTTCAAATGGCTGCACGGCCTCGGTTTTACCGATAACAAAACCATTTGGCGTGGCAAAAATACACAGCTCCGCGCCAGTGCGTAATAATTTATTTTTGGCCACATCGACTGACGATAAATTCCCGCTCCGCGATTCCACCAAGCGCACTGATCGGCCAGCGTTTTTTAAAATATTCTTAACTTCTAAACCAAGCCTCTTCAAGCTCCCCTCCTCTTTGAGGAGGGGTAAGGGGGTGGTGTTGTGGCCTAGACGATACAAACTCAACCCAAAATGCAGCTTGCCGTCGGCCTTAACAAAACCTTGTAAAATTTCTACCAAGGCTTCGGCTGTAAGTTTATCTAAGGTCTTAGCCACTACACCGGACTTAATAACTCCGGCCAACTTTAAAGGCGCGTCCTTTGCCAAAGACTCATCATTAATAATCGCGCCAGCTGGTGCGGCTAAAACGATTTTTTCTTTACTGTCGCCTAAATACTGATACAACTCGGCAAAAGACAGGCTAGGTTCGCGGCCAAAAATAAGGAAAGATTGATTTTGCATAAGGCTAAGATGTCATAAACACATTCATCTGTCAAACCTTTACCCCGCCCCTTGGCGGGGATTGATTTATCTAATATATTGTGGTAGTCTTTGAAAACATTATTAATTCCCTCTTTCCTGCCGGTCGGCGGGATCCAATAACTCTAAAAGAGGGACGACCCGCCTTCGCCAAGGCTATGGCGGGCTAAAGGGAGTTTCGCATGGAAAAATCCTATGAATTGTGCGTCCTGTTCGCAGGCACACAAACCCCGGCCGAGATTGAAAATCTTTCCGGCCAAATCGAAGCCCTGGTGGCAGCTACCAAGGCTGATATTAAATTTGCCTATAGTTTAGGCCGCAAAAAGCTGGCTTATCAAATTAAAAACAATAGCCATGGCGAATACCGCTGCTGGCTGTTTTCCGTTGATTCAACGGCTATTCCAGTGTTAACGGAAAAATTGCGCCTATCGCCGATTATTATCCGCCATTTGCTGACTATCTTGGAAAGTGATTTGCTGGCCAAGCGCTTGCAAAAAGCCCAAGACATTAAAGCCGGAAAAGTGCGCGAAATCCCTGAAGACCGCCGCGATGAAGAAACTCCTGCCGAGGCGCCAAAAGTGAAAAAAATTGAGGCCAAAGAAGAGGTGGCCGAAGAAGCGCCAGCCCCTAAAGACAAGCCAAAATTAAGCCTCGAAGACCTTGATAAAAAACTTGATGAAATACTGGATAGTGATAAAATATAAGCATACGAATGGCGCAACCTCGGCCTTTGGCCTCGGGTATACAAAAGCGCCCATACGAAATTTTCGTATCATTCGTATGTTTAGTATTAATTTAGTATCGCTTTTAATAAATAAACAATAAACATATGGACCTGAATAAAGTAATGTTAATCGGCCGCGTTACCCAAGACCCGGAAGTACGCACTACTCCGAGCGGCACTTCGGTGGCCAATTTCTCCATTGCCACCAATTTGACCTGGGTGGACAAGCAAGGCCAAAAACAAGACAAAGCGGAGTTCCATAATATTGTCGCCTGGCGCAAGCTGGCCGAAATCTGCGGGCAATATCTGCGCAAAGGCTCAAAGGTTTATTTGGAAGGCCGGCTCGAAACCCGTTCTTGGGAAGACCAGTCAGGCGTGCGCAAATACCGCACTGAAGTGATTGCCGACAATATGATCATGCTTGATCGCAAAGGCGATAACTTCTCGAGTGGCAACACGCCGGGCTACGAGACGCCTTTGCCGCAAGAAAACACGCCCATGAACCAAACGGCCCGCGGCGGACAAAGCACTGAAGAAGAAATTAACGTTGAGGATATCCCCTTTTAAGCATACGAAAGTTTCGTATCATTCGTATGTTTAGTATTAATTTAGTATCGCTTTTATTATGATTACTAAGACTAAGATTAAGAACTGCTACATCTGCAAAAACAATATCGCGGATATTGATTACAAGGACGCGGAAATGTTGAAGCGCCTGACCTCGGCCTATGGCAAAATTATGCCGAAAAAACGCTCCGGCGCCTGCGCCAAGCATCAACGGCTATTAGGCCGCGCCATCAAACAGTCCCGCATCATGGGCTTCCTCCCGTTTGTGGTTGAGTAAAATTTTTACCAAAACACCCTGCCTCTCGCGAGAGGCAGGGTGTTTTTTATCTATCTAAGCTGCTAACCTATCCTTTTTAAACTTCTCCCAAGTATTATCCCGGATCCTTTGCATCAAATCCGCGTTGGTCGCCAGATACATACGCGCATTTTCGCGCCCCACGCCCAATTTTTCACCCTCAAACGTATAACTATTGCCGCTTTTCTCGACAATGCCCAGCTCCGTGCCAATATCAATCAAATCACCGCTCTTGGAAATGCCCTCGTTATACATAATGTCGAATTCACAGGTTTGGAAAGGCGCGGCTACTTTATTTTTTACCACCTTGGCTTTAACGCGGTTGCCGATAATTTTGTCACCCTTTTTAATCTGCGCGGCGCGGCGCACTTCAATGCGCACCGAGCAATAAAACTTTAAAGCATTGCCGCCGGGCGTGGTTTCCGGATTGCCGAACATAATGCCAATCTTGTGGCGGATCTGGTTGATGAAAATAACAATCGTATGGCTCTTGGAAACAATACCGGTTAACTTGCGCAAGGCCTGGCTCATAAGGCGCGCCTGCAAACCCATATGCACATCTCCCATTTCGCCCTCAATTTCCGCCCTCGGGGTTAAAGCCGCCACGCTGTCGATGACAATCACATCCACAACCGCCGAGCGCACCAAGGTTTCCACAATAT
>CAYILY010000049.1:0-5607 GCA_964364395.1 uncultured Gammaproteobacteria bacterium
TGCGCCGGACGCATCCGGTATCGCGAACCATTGGTAGAATGCCGGGTGGAGAAGATGGATTCTATCGACCGCCGAATCGGCGGTCTCCAGAACGACAATTCGACATATCGCGCCACGTTCGTTGAACCATTGCGCGCTGTAGCCAGCGGGCAATCCATTGTGTTATATGATGGCGAGGTTTGTCTTGGCGGGGGAATTATAATATAATCCTTTTATGATTACTGCTAAAGAATTGCGCCAAAAATATTTCGATTTTTTCCAGTCCAAAGAGCATACGGTTATCCCTTCGGCTTCTTTAGTTCCGGAAAATGACCCCACGGTTTTATTTACCACGGCCGGCATGCACCCCTTGGTGCCATATCTTTTGGGTCAAACCCATCCCGGCGGCAAACGGGTGGTCAGCGCCCAAAAATGCGTGCGCACGGACGACATTGACGAGGTAGGCGACAAAGTTCACCACACCTTTTTTGAGATGCTGGGCAATTGGTCGTTTGGGGATTATTTTAAGGAAGACGCCATCAAGTGGAGCTGGGAATTTTTGACAGATAAAAAGTGGTTGGGGATTGATAAAAACCGTTTGGCTATTTCCATCTTCGCCGGGGATCAAGATGCGCCTTTGGACGAAGAATCAAAAGCCATCTGGCTTAAGCTCGGCGTATCCGCGGAACGGATCGCGGCTTTGCCCAAGAAAAACAACTGGTGGGGCCCGGCCGGGCAGGCTGGCCCCTGCGGCCCGGATACGGAAATGTTTTATTGGTCAGGCGGCGAAACCGCGCCGGCCAAGTTTGACGCGGATGATACTCGCTGGGTGGAAATTTGGAATGATGTATTCATGCAATATAACAAAAAAGCGGATGGAATTTTTGAGCCTTTAAAACAACAGAACGTGGATACTGGCATGGGTTTGGAGCGCACACTGGCTGTCTTGAATGGTTTGGATGATAATTACCGCACTGAACTTTTTTGGCCGATTATAGAAAAGATTCAGGAGTTGTCCAGCAAGAAATATGAGGACAATGAAAAATCATTTCGCATTATTGCCGACCATATTCGCGCGGCCGTGATGCTGATGCAAGACGGAGTGGCGCCGTCCAACGTGGAGCAAGGTTATATTTTGCGCCGCCTTTTGCGCCGCACTATTAGGCATGGCAGGTTGCTAGGTATTAACAAGGCATTTTTAACGGATTTGGGTTCCGCGGTTTTTGCCATTTATGGCGACAGCCAGCCGAAAATTTTGCCGATCTTGCAAGACGAGGAAGATAAATTTAATAAAACTTTGGAAACCGGCTTAAAAAGATTCAACGAGTCAGTCCATCAGGGGAGAATTGATGCTTTTGATTTATTTACCACTTATGGTTTTCCTTTGGAGATGACTAAGGAACTGGCCCAGGAGCAAGGTGTAAAAATTGATGAAAAAAGTTTTCATGAAGAATTTAAAAAACACCAAGACCTTTCCCGCACGGCCGCGGCTGGAAAATTTGCCGGTGGTTTGGCGGACCACTCCGAGATGTCCACCAAATACCATACGGCCACTCATCTGCTCCACGCCGCTCTGCGTGAAGTTTTAGGCAAACACGTGGAGCAAAAGGGAAGCAATATCACGGCCGAGCGTTTGCGGTTTGATTTTTCGCATACCGCGAAAATGGCACCCGAGGAAATTAAAAAAGTGGAGGATTGGGTGAACACAGTGATTCAAAAAGATTATCCCGTCAGTTGGCAGGAAATGACGGTGGAAGAAGCCAAAAAATTAAATGCCATGGGTTTGTTTGAATCCAAGTATGGCGACAAGGTCAAGGTTTATAGTGTTGGCGATGTGTCGCGCGAGATTTGCGGCGGCCCGCACGTGGAGCACACGGGCGTTTTGGGCAAATTTAAGATTCAAAAAGAAGAAGCTTCCTCCAGCGGCATCCGCCGGATAAAAGCGGTTTTGGAATAAAAAAGAGGCCAGGAGCAAGCAAGGGGGTACTTGCTCTCTGGCCTTGGTACTGCTCATCCAGGAGATTGTGGCTTATGGATGAGCGGGGGGAGGGGGGATCACGGCTGATAGTCGTGGGTTTTTGACTTGCCGTTCTGCTCGTCGACGCGAATTATGCGCCGTACGTCTTGGGGTGATTTACTCGCTTCCCAGGCTTCGACGCCGATCTCGCTCTCATCGACGGTTTCCCCGGTGGGCGACAAACTGCCGTCCCGATTGATGGAGACCACACGGAGTTTCATGGCTTCACCCTCCCCACTTGGTGGCGAAAAGGGTGAGCGACAGGCCGAGGGCGCGAGCTACCGGGCTGCAACGCCTGACATTGCGGTGAGCGAAACTGATTTTTGCCGCCACATCAGAACTGGTCGGCCGACACGATGATTTATGCGTCGGCCGGACGTTCGGTGTTCTGGGTTCAGCTTGGGGCTTCAACATTTCTCTTTCCTCTCTTTAGCCGCGACGGTCGCTGGAGTAGCAGTTTGCACGGCAGGTGGGTTCGGTGCCCGGGGGAACGGGCGCCTAGAGGTGAAGAGCGGGGAGTTACTCCTCACTAGTTGCGTTCGAATTGCGCCATGGCGCGCACAAGGACTTCTTCTTGGCCGATAGAAAACAACTTGCACAAAGCAATGGCGAATTTGCGGCTGATGCCTAATTCGTTCATGGCTTTGTGTACACAGTCGTTTCTGTCAAGGCCTTTGTTCGTGGGGTCATTGATCATCCTTTTCAGCCAGGCGCGGTTGCGGGGGAAGCGCAGCGCAAAGCCACACTCAATGACAACCCTAGACGCATTTGGCGCCCCGGCTAACTGTGGGACGCCGCTACTTGCAATGTTACGCCTTTTTTCACAACATGTTGCTGACACGGGCACACCACCTCCTTTCCGGGGTTTGACGTGAAAAGAACTAAATATTTATAATATTTTACTAAAAAAATCAGTGTTTGTCAAACTAGATATTTTTAGGCTTATTTTAGCCATTTTTTAGGCTTTATATATTGTTTTCCTTATGTTAAAATGATAGCATAAATTAGTAAAAAATAACGACAAAAATATGAACATCCAATATTACGCCAAAAAGATAAAATTGTCGGATGAAATGAAAAATTTAATTGCTGATAAATTAGCCGGCTTAAAAAAGTATAAAGGCAAATTAAATTTATTGGATGTGCGCGTGGATATTTCGCGCGACCAGCACCACAAAAAAGGGGATGTTTTCCGGGTGGAAATCAATGTCGATCTGCCCAAGAAAGTTTTGCGCGTGGTGGAAGAAGCCGCGGATGTTTATACAGCTTTGGATTTAGTGGTTAAAAAGTTAGAACGGCAGGCGAGGGACGCGAAAGAAAGATTAGTCAGTAAGATTAAGAGAGGATAATTAAATTTTATTTATGTCATCCCGGGCTTGACCCGGGATCCAGACGTATTAATCAAAGAACTGGATTCTCGCCTTCGCGGGAATGACAATCCGACATATGTCTTTTCTCAATAAATTATTTGGCGATACCAACGCCCGCTATATTAATAAAAAATTGCGGCCTTTGGTCGCGGAAATTAATAAGCTGGAAGCCGGCTTGCAAAGCAAGACCGATGATGAGTTGCGTGCCGCCACTGTTGAATTAAAAGAGGAATTAGCCCAAGGCAAAACTTTGGACGATATTTTAGCGCGCTCTTTTGCTTTGGTGCGCGAGGCCGCGCGCCGCACTATTGGCCAGCGCCATTATGACGTGCAGTTAATCGGCGGCATGGTTTTGCATCAGGGGCAAATCGCGGAAATGCGCACTGGCGAGGGTAAAACACTCACCGCTACTTTAGCTGTTTATCTCAATGCTTTATCCGGCAAAGGCGTGCATATCGTCACAGTCAATGATTACTTGGCTCGCCGCGACGCAGTGTGGATGGGGCGCGTCTATAGTTTTTTGGGTTTATCGGTTGGTGTTATTCAGCACGAGAAATCATATTTGTTTGATAGCGGCGTGAAGGCTACCGACGACACCACCCCCAGCCCCTCCTCGGTAGAGGAGGGGAGTTTAATGGTGAAAATTGATTATGACCATTTGCGCCCGGTGTCGCGGTGCGAGGCATACAGCGCTGATATTACCTATGGCACAAACAATGAATTTGGGTTTGATTATTTGCGCGACAACATGGCGCCATCCATGGCGCATTTAGTCCAGCGCGAATTGAATTTTGCCATTGTGGACGAAGTGGACAGTATTTTAATTGACGAGGCCCGCACCCCGCTTATCATTTCCGGCCCGGATGACCGGCCCACGGACATGTATTTTAAATACGCTGAACTGGTGCGCCGCTTACAAGAGAACGAAGATTATAATGTGGACGAGAAAATGCGCAGTTCCACGTTAAGCGAGGCGGGGATTAAAAAAATGGAAGCCGCTTTGGGAATGGCTAATATTTATACCGAAGGCGGCTTGCAAACTGTGCACCATATTGAGCAGGCTTTGAAAGCCCACGCTTTGTTTAAGCGCGATAAAGATTATGTGGTTAAAGACGGCGAAGTAATTATTGTGGATGAATTCACGGGCCGGATGATGCCTGGCCGCCGTTATAGCGAAGGCTTGCACCAAGCCATTGAAGCCAAAGAAGGTGTGGATATCAAGCGCGAGAGCCGCACCATGGCCACGGTCACATTCCAGAATTTATTCCGCTTGTACAAAAAATTGGCCGGCATGACCGGCACCGCGGCCACGGAAGCCGAGGAGTTTTCCAAGATTTATAATTTAGAAGTAGTAGTAGTGCCGACTAATAAAGTTATTGACCGCAAAGATTTGGCGGACCGGGTTTATAAAAACCGTGCCGGCAAATACCAAGCCGTGGTGGCGGAAATTAAAGAACGGAATAAAGCCGACCAGCCGATTTTATTGGGCACGATTTCCATTGAACACAATGAATATTTGTCCGAGCTGTTAACCAAGTCCGGCGTAAAGCACGAAATTCTAAACGCCAAGAACCACGAGCGCGAAGCCGAAATTATCGCCCAAGCTGGCCGGAGAGGCGCCGTCACTTTAGCCACCAACATGGCGGGCCGCGGGGTGGACATTATTTTGGGCGGCAATCCGGTGGACGCGGCCGAAGCCGAGGCTGTTAAGCAAGCCGGCGGATTGCATGTTTTAGGCACGGAACGGCACGAAGCGCGGCGCATTGATAACCAATTGCGCGGCCGCGCCGGCCGCCAGGGCGACCCGGGCTCGAGCCAGTTTTTTGTGTCCATGGATGATGATTTGATGCGCGTGTTTGGCACGGATAGAATCAAAAACATGATGACCCGCCTGGGCGTGCCGGATGATATGCCGATTGAAAATAAGATTGTTTCCAAATCGATTGAATCGGCCCAGGGCCGCGTGGAAGGCCATAACTTTGATATCCGCAAGCACTTGGTGGAATATGATGATGTCATTAATCGCCACCGCGAGTCTATTTACCGCAAGCGCCGCAGTGTTTTGGAGTCTGAAAATCCCCTCCTCTTTGAGGAGGGGAAAAGGGGTGGTGTTGTGGATGAAGAAAGGGGCGAGTCTGGTCTGCGTTCCCAAATTTTAGAAATGATTGAACAAGAAATCATGCAGGTGGTGAATGTGCATACCGTGTCCACGCACCACCAAGATTGGAATGTCAAAGAAAT
>CAYILY010000050.1:0-5600 GCA_964364395.1 uncultured Gammaproteobacteria bacterium
TTGTATAGCCTTTTTGCGCCAAGTACCAAGCCGCGACCTTCTCACCCCACGCCCCCACCGCGCTTTTGTGATTTTCTGGCATTATCTGGGTAGATATTGTTTTTTTAAAGTTTCCGATGATAACTGGCCGCGCCTCTCGGGCACCACCTTAAACCAATATTTCGCAACGAAAAATAACCAAACTAAGCCTATAATCGCCCAGACAAGAAACAATATTGGCGCGCTTAGATAGGCCACATTAATCTGCCTAAAAAGCCACAAAACCACGCCAATCCAAGCCATAGTCCAAACCACCACAAAAAATCGCCGGCTAGCCTTTTTACTAAATATATCACCATTCTTAATGGCCTTTCTCTTTAAATACCAGGCAACAAACATTGCTAAAAACATGCCCAATAAGGCAACCCAAGCTATTTTTGAAGTAAATGGCCCTAAGTTTCGATTAAATAAATAAGCTGGATCAATCCAATTTCCCAACATAAGCAGTTTAAATTACATGGCTTTAAATAATAATCCAAAATGATGGGAGCCAGCCGCAATAGGCCTTTCCTCCACAAAACCAGACTCTTTCATTATTTGTCTAATACTAACCAAATCCAAACGTTTGTCAATTTTTGGGCCCACAGCCGCGTCACCCGGCTGCCAATCAATTAACAGCAATAAGCCGTCTGGCTTTAATAAGCGCTTGGCCTCGCCAATAACGCCGCGCTTGTTTTGCGCCTGGAACAAAGTATTAATCAAAAACGCCATGTCTAAGGTGTGGGCCGGGATTTTGGTGGCACCAGGCACTTCAATGTCGGACCAAACCATTTCCAAACCAGCCACGCCCTGGGTTTGCGCCTCTTTGCGCAGTTGGGCTAAAACGCTTTTTTGCACATCAATAGCATAAACTTTACCGCGGCTGCCCGCCAGCCGGGCCACGGGCAAAGAAAAATAACCAGCGCCGCAACCCAAATCTGCCACCTGCATGCCCGGTTGCAAGCCAATTTGTTTTAAAATAGTTTCGGGTTTTATAAACTGCGTTTCTGGTTGCGCCATAGACTACTATTATACAACAAAAAAGTATTTAACGCATGGCGCCCGCAATCCTTTCGACAGCCAACACAAACGCGGCCGTGCGCAAATCAACTTTGTGCTTCTCGGCCATCGCCCAAATTTCGCCAAAAGCTTTAACCATAATCGGCTCCAGTTTAGCGAGCACTTCGGCCTCGCTCCAGTGTTCATTTTTTAAATTCTGCTCCCATTCAAAATAACTGACCGTGACGCCGCCGGCGTTGGCGAGTACGTCCGGCAAAACAATTTTTTGGTTAGAAAATAAAATTTTATCCGCCGCCGGCGTGGTGGGGCCATTAGCCAGCTCTAAAATTATTTTAGCTTTGATGTTCGCGGCATTGGCCGCAGTAATTTGATTCTCTAGGGCGGCCGGCACAGCCACATCGCAATCCACGGTTAAAACACCAAACGCGGGAATTACTTCCGCATCGCCATAATCTATCACTGAACCGGTGTCAGCCTTAGTGTTGGCTACCAAAACCGGATTTAATCCATCTGGTTTATAAATCGCGCCCGTTGAATCAGATACTGCCACAACCTTGGCGCCCGCGGCATGAGCCAGCAAAGCAAAATTATAACCCGCGTTGCCAAAACCCTGAATGGCAATTTTTAAGCTTGATAAATCTAAACCAAGTTTTTTAACAGCTTCAGCCAAAACATAAAATCCGCCTTGCGCCGTGGCTGTTCCCCGCCCCGCACTGCCGCCATTGCCCAGAGATTTGCCGGTGAACGTGGCGCGAGTAGTATCGCCGGTTATTTTGGCATACTCATCAGCCATCCAATCCATTATTTGCGGCGTGGTATTTACATCCGGCGCCGGCACGTCCACTTGCGGACCAATTTTGTCGGTCAAAGCGCGCACCCAAGCGCGGGATAATTTTTCCAGCTCGCGCGGGGATAATTTTTTTGGGTCAACCTCCACCCCGCCTTTGCCGCCGCCCATGGGAATATCCACCACCGCGCATTTAATGGCCATCCAAAAAGCCAAAGCTTTAACTTCGTCTAAATCCACCTGGCTGTGGAAACGGATGCCGCCCTTGTAGGGGCCACGAGCATTATTATATTGCACGCGAAAGCCGCGGAATATTTTTTCCACTTTATCATCCATGGCAACCGGGATGTTGAATTCAAAAATATAGTTCGGCTGCTTTAGATTAGCAACAACAGATTCATCCAAGCTTAATTTTTGGGCAGCAATCTCCAGCTGCTGCATGGCATTATCAAAAGCCGTCATATTTTATTCTCCAGCCATTTAGCCGCGTCCATGGCCGCCTTGCAGCCCGCGCCGGCCGCGGTAATGGCCTGGCGATAATGGAAATCGTGGACATCCCCAGCCGCGAATATGCCCTCGATATTAGTATGTGTGTGGTTGTTTATTACTAAATAACCTTTAGGATCAATGGCTAATTGCCCGGCAAAAATATCAGTGTTGGGCTTATGGCCAATGGCTAGGAATAGCCCCTGGCAATTTAAAACCGACTCTTCGTTGGTTTTATTATTTTTTAACTTTAAGCCGCTGACGCTATTTTCCCCTAAAACTTCCAACACATCAACATTAAAAATAAATTTAATTTTGGGGTTGTTTTGGGCGCGTTCTTGCATAATCTTGCTGGCCCGCAAAACGTCTTTGCGCACCAAAACCGTTACGCTATTGGCAAACTTGGTTAAAAAAATAGCCTCTTCCATGGCACTATCCCCGCCGCCGACAACCGCGATATCTTTGCCTTTAAAAAAGAAGCCGTCACAAGTCGCGCAAGAAGACACGCCTTTGCCGCGCAGCTTTTGCTCGCTCGGCAAACCCAGCCACAATGATGAAGAGCCGGTGGCCACTATTACGCTCTCGGCTTTATATTCCTGGCCGGCGGACCAAACTTTAAATGGAGCGGCGCTAAAATCCGCCTTGTCAACCGCGCCGTCAATAATATTGGTTTCGAACCGTACAGCCTGTTGGCGCATTTTTTGCATCAACTCCGGGCCCTGAATACCTTCGGGGAATCCGGGGAAGTTTTCTACATCCGTAGTAGTGGTTAATTGCCCGCCCGGTTCTTGCCCGGAAAACAACAATGGCTTTAATAAAGCGCGGCCAGCATAAATAGCCGCCGTATAACCAGCCGGGCCAGAGCCAATAATAATCATTTTTTCTATTGCGCCTGAATCTGCCATACAATTTACTTTACCGCTTACTCTACCGCCTCTAACTTCTTTTTTAGCTGGTCTTTGGGCTGCACCCCGACCATTTGCTCAACCACTTTGCCATTTTTAAACACAATTAAAGTGGGAATACTCATTACTCCATACTGCGTGGCCGTTTGATTATTTTCATCAACATTTAATTTTCCTACTTTAATGCCGGCTAGTTCTTTAGCTATCTCATCTATAATCGGCCCCTGCACGCGGCAGGGCCCACACCAAGGCGCCCAAAAATCTACTAATACCGGTTGGCTGGACTTTAACACTTCTTCGGAAAAATTTTGGTCTGTAAAATTATTTTCTGACATGCTCCGTCTCCTTTAATTAATTTTTTATCGTTATCCGTATAGAGCATTATATTCCTCACACCAGCTCCTGTCTACTCTCTATTCTTTATATAAATAATTAAATAAAATTATAAGAGTTATTATAAGCGTTGTGGAAAACTGGATAACTTTTATTTTTGAAAAAACACAGAGTAAAACTAAAAATTAAGCCGCTTTTTTGTGTGGGTAATTCTAAGCTAAGGTCTTAAAACTACCGGCAATAAACTGTTAAAAACTCGGTTTAAAAATAGTAGCTTAAAAATCGCCTGTTTTTATAAACAGCCATAGGGTATAAAAAAACCTTCTTTTGGGCAGTTTATAAATAGGGTTATGCAGTGTTTATAAACAAGGCCTAGGGATAACTTTAAATAGTGTGTTTAGAACATTGTTTGTTTCAAACATACTAAATTGTTCTATAAAGAACCCCGTAAAATTTTATGCTAAAAACAAAATAAACTTCCGGAGTATTCCGGAAGTTTATTTAGAAATTTGGCTAATATTAGCTTAAATTAGGCTTTTAAGTAATTTTGGCTTATTTTAGCGGTTTTTTTAAACTCAATAAATTCAGAAATAGTGTTACCAAGGCCACGTCTGAAGTCGTAGTCTAGGGCATTTTTTGGGGTCTCCCAGGCATGGTCAACCAGCTCGTCTCCATCTAGGATCAAAATTTCAGATCCACTTAAGCTAGTTTCCTCTTTGGCCTCACGAATCACAGCCTGGGTAATGCTTTCTCCGGCATCCACGTGTCCGCCCGGAATTGTCCACTTGTTGCCCCACTTAGGAGATTTAACAAGCAATATTTCACCTTTAGGGTTTTCAATAATAACACCAACCACAACCTCAACGCCGCGGGGATATTTAGGATTAATAATTTCATTCATAAGGATTAGGCTGGCCTGCCGGACGAAGCCTCGGCGTAGCAGGAAGGGTGGCTTTGCCAGCCATAGCTTTAGCGACGGCTGGTGGACCTAGGCAGAATCGAACTGCCGCTTCCACAATGCGAATGTGGTGTCATACCACTAGACCATAGGCCCAAAATAATTTTGTTCTAAGTAGAACATTGTTCTATCCGTATGCCCCGGGCAAGGGTCGAACTTGCAGTCTTTTCCTTAGGACGGAACTGCTTTATCCAGTTAAGCTACCGGGGCAAAAGACTGGGGTAAGAAAATATTGTTCTAAACACATACAACGCACTGGCCTGCCACCCGAAGCCTCTTGTCATGCCATAGCCTTGGCGACGGCTGATGGCGTAGGGTGGTGGACCAGAGGGGGATCGAACCCCTTACCTCTTCCATGCCATGGAAGCGCTCTACCAACTGAGCTACTGGCCCGCGTCAGAGTCGGGGCTACGGCTTTCGCGTGCGCCTGGTGGCGCCCGTTACAGCCTCGACCCGCCTATTCCTTTTAAATTCACGATTAACCTCCGCTTCGCTCCGGCCCAAGCGTGAATTTACTGGAGAATATTTAAATGAAAACAGGGTTATTGTATAAGAAAAAAGGGCCTAAGGTCAAATATTAACAAATATACTATAGTTTTGTAATGTTTTGTATTTAAAGTATAATAAAACGAACTCGTATTATTAAGTAAAGAATAGCTATGTTTAACAAAGATGAGAAAAGAAGCGGGGGGATGACAAAAATCGGCCAAGGCGAGAATGAGACTATAATCGGCCAAAGCGTAAAAGTGGACGGGGATTTTGTGAGCGAGGGCAATGTTTGGGTGCAAGGCATTGTGAATGGCAGTTTAAAAACCCGTGGCGATTTGCGCGTGGAAAACGGCTCAAAGATAAAAGCCGACGTTGAGGCGGCTAACGCCCTGGTCTCGGGGCATATTAAAGGTAATATAACCATTCAAAATAATTTAGAATTGACGGCATCGGCCGTGATTGAGGGGGACATTGTCGCTAAAGTTCTTTCCATTGAACCGGGCGCGATTTTGAACGGCCACTGTTCGGTGTCATTGGGCGACAAAGTAGCCGCGGCCAGCGAGCCGGCCTTGGTGCAGCGTCCAGCCAAAGAAAAAGCTTAAAC
>CAYILY010000051.1:0-5415 GCA_964364395.1 uncultured Gammaproteobacteria bacterium
AAGGCGGCCGCCATACTCCTTTCTTGAAAGGCTACAAACCGCAGTTCTATATCCGCACCACGGATGTGACCGGCGAAGTGATGTTGCCCGAAGGCACCGAGATGGTAATGCCGGGCGACACTGTCAGCATTAAAGTTTCTTTGGTATCCCCAGTGGCTTTAGAAGACCAAACCCGCTTTGCTATCCGCGAAGGCGGCAAGACCGTGGGCGCTGGCGTGGTAACTAAGATTATAAAATAACTACTACGAATTATGCGAATAGGTGCGAAACGATACGAATGAAAAAGCGCCTATTCGCATAAATTTGTTTAATTAGCATAATTAGCAGATATAAAATGGCCGAAGCACAAAAAACCGATACTAAAGCCGCCAATGCCCGACAGCGCATTCGCATTAAAATCCGCGCTTACGACAGCAAGATCATTGACCAGTCCACGCGCACGATTATCGAAACCGCCGAGCGCAGCGGCGCGGAAATTTCCGGCCCCATTCCCTTGCCGACCGAAAAAACCAAATACACGGTTAATAGTTCGACTTTTGTGCACAAAGACGCCCGCGACCAATACGAAATGCGCGTCCACAAGCGTTTAATTGATATTTTCGAGCCTACCCCTAAAACCGTTGATGCTCTAATGAGCCTTAACCTTCCTTCGGGCGTGGACATCGAAATAAAAATGTAGCATGCGAAAGGCGCACTACGAAAGCGCCCATACGAAAATTTCGTATCATTAGTATGCTTTCGTATTAATTTAGTATCGCTTTTGATTCTTGATTCAATCCAATGATGTCGTTATTGCTGATAGCGAAACAGTTGGCCAGAGTGAGGAATTAAACAGGAGTTCAAGCTTTTCTTAACATAATAAGCAAATCAATAAAGCCATGTGGTTTTATAGGTGAGTATTGTTTTAAGAAAGGTTTGGACTTATCCAAGCCTTTTGTTTTATGAAATTGATTCTCGGTCGAAAAATTAAGATGACCCAGTTCTATAGCGAGAGTGGCCAGGTAATTCCGGTCACTATCGTCAAAGCTGGCGAAGCCGTGGTCACGCAAATTAAAACCGTCAAAACCGATGGTTATTCGGCCGTGCAGTTTGGTTTTTCCGAGGCTGGCAAGCACACCACCAAATCTTTAGCCGGCCACGTGAAAGGCCTTTTGTCCCGTCCGAAATTATGTGAGATGCGCCTTGAAGATACTTCGGCTTTCACAGTCGGCCAAAAACATGATGTTAGTGTTTTTAATGTTGGTGATAATGTAGCTGTGGTTGGTACTTCCAAAGGCCGCGGCTATGCCGGCGTGGTCAAACGCCATCATTTCCACGGTTCTCCAGCCACGCATGGCCACAAACACGATTTGCGCGCTCCGGGTTCGATTGGCCCAACCGCGCCGCAACGCGTTTTCCCAGGCATGCGCATGGCGGGCCGTATGGGCGGGGAGCAAGTGACTGTCATTAATCAAAAAATCGCTTTAGTTGACCAGGAAAAAGGATTGCTTTATGTCAAAGGTGCCGTGCCTGGTGCTAGAAATAGTATTGTGATTATAAAGGGAGATAATTAAAAAAATGACAAATGTCAAAGCTCAAATTCCAAATAAATGTCAAAATCCAAAGATTAAAAATTTTTGGCATTTAGTCATTGGACATTCATTTGACATTTGGATTTTGAAATTTGAGCTTTCAGTTTAATATATATGCCCACAGTCAAGGTATACAACTTAGAAGGAATAGAAACAAGCACCATTGATTTGGACGCTAAGATTTTTTCGGAAACCGGCTCGAGTGAGCTTTTTTACCAAGTGGTGCGCGTGCTGCAGGCTAATTCCCGCACCGTGCTGGCCCATACCAAAGACCGCAGCCAAGTGCGCGGCGGCGGCAAAAAGCCGTGGGCGCAAAAAGGCACCGGCCGGGCGCGCCATGGTTCTATCCGCTCCCCGATCTGGGTGGGGGGCGGCGTCACTTTTGGCCCGACCGCGGAACGCAATTTTTCTTTAGGCATTAACCGCAAAATGGTCAAAAAAGCCATCCGCGCCGCGGTTTCATCCCGCGTGAGTGAAGAAGCTTTTTACGTTTTAGATGACGCGACCTTAGCTGAACCGGCTACCAAAAAATTCGTGAGTTTTTTAAAGAAATTAAAGTTAGCCGATAAAAAAGTGTTGTTTTTGACGGAAAAAAATATGGAAAACGCCATTTTATCGGTGCGCAATATGCCAAAAGTCAATGCCGTGCGCTTGGAAAATTTGAATTTATTGGAACTAATGAAGCACGACAATATTTTAATTGCTAAAGACACAGTCGCGAAATTAGCCAAGCAGATCGCTAAATAATTTTATGTTTAAAGTTTTTAACCAAAAATCTGACACTAAAGCCAAGCACGCCCCCAAAGACGGCGGCGCGGTGGCAGTGAAAGAAAGCAAGGCCGATAAAAAAGCCGTGCCGGCCGAAGTGGTGCGCTTAGGCGCCCATAAAGCCAGCGGAATTTTGCTCCAGCCTTTGGTTTCCGAAAAAACCGCCCACATGGGGAGCCAAGATACTTACGCCTTTGTGGTGGGCTTTAAAGTTAATAAAGTGGAAATTGCCAAAGCTTTCCAGGCCATGTTCGGCGTTAAGCCAATGGCTATTAGAATCGCGATTGTGCCGGAAAAAAGAAAACGCCGCGGCCGCACTTTCGGCGTTCGCTCGTCTTGGAAAAAAGCTTTTATCCGCGTGCCCAAGGGCAGCAAAGTTGATATCTTTACCGGAGTTTAATTTATGCCTCTTAAACGTTACAAACCAACAACTCCTAGCCGCCGCCACTCCAGTGTTTTGGTGCACGAGCGAGCCGGCGTGCAAAAGCTCGAAAAGAGCTTAGTGCGCACTATGCGCAGCCAGTCCGGCCGGAATTTTTCCGGCAAGATTACGGTGCGCCACCAGGGCAACCACGAAAAGCGCCATTACCGCGTGATGGATTTTGTTAACCCGATTGTCGGCAAGCCGGCTAAAGTAATTGGTTTGCAGTATGACCCGAACCGCAGCGCGCAGATTGCCCTGCTCTCTTACACTTCGGGCGCCAAAGCTTACACTTTAGCGGTTAAAGGCTTGGTGATCGGCGATATTCTCGAAGTTTCGACTGATAAAGCTTTAGAAATCAAACCCGGCAACCGCATGCCTTTAAAACATATTCCCGCCGGCATGATGGTGTGCAATTTGGAATTAATGCCCGGCCGAGGCGGCCAAGCTGTGCGCGGCGCCGGCGCCGGCGCATTGGTGCTTTCCACTGAAGCCGAGTCCGTGCAGTTAAAAATGCCGTCCGGCGAAATCCGCCAAGTTTCCACTCTCTGTTTAGCCACCATTGGCCAGGTTTCGAATGTGGAACACAACTTAGTGCGCTTAGGCAAAGCCGGCCGCATGCGCCATCGCGGCGTGCGCCCGCGCGTGCGCGGCAAGGCCATGAACCCGGTTGATCACCCGCACGGCGGCGGCGAAGGCCATAACCCGATTGGTTTGAAACATCCGAAAACTCCGTGGGGCAAGCCGGCTTTGGGCGTTAAAACCCGCAAGCGCAATCGCTCCAGCGATGCTTTAATTATCCGCAGACGCACTAAATAATTTTAACCATATGTCACGCAGTTCTAAAAAAGGCCCATATATTGATGAACGGTTGCTGAAAAAAGTCCAGGCAGTTAAACGCGGCGATAAAACCGTGATTAAAACCTGGGCGCGCGCGGCGACGATTACTCCGGAAATGGTGGGCTTTACGTTCGGCGTGCATAATGGTAAAACCCATGTGCCGGTTTTCGTGATTGAAAACATGGTCGGCCACAAATTAGGCGAGTTTGCCGCTTCCCGCAAGTTTACCCGCCACGGCGGCAAGATGCAGCGCGAGCAAGAAGCCTCGGCCGCCACTAAAGCCGCGCCGGCTCCAGCCGCCGCCGCTAAGAAATAATTACTATGGAAATTCAAGCAACCGCCAGATACATCCGCCAGTCGCCGCGCAAAGTTCGCTTGGTCGTTAATTTGATCAAAGGTTTAAGCGTGGAAGCGGCCGAAGATCAGCTCATCCATTTACCTAAACGGGCCAGCGCCACGGTTTTAAAGCTTTTAAAATCCGCCATGGCCAATGCCAAACATAATAATAAAATCGAGGCCAGCAATTTATATGTCGCCCGCGCGTTTGTCGACCAAGGCCCAACCATGAAACGCACCACGGCCAAGGCTTTTGGCAAAGCCGCCATTATCCGCAAGCGCATGAGCCACATCACTGTCGTTTTGGCTGAAAAAGTAATTAAAGCGGAGAAATAATATGGGTCATAAGATACATCCAAATAGTTTCCGCCTCGGGGTTATTTATACCTGGAAATCCAAGTGGTTTGCCGGCAAGTCTTACCGTGTCTTTTTACAGCAGGATACCGAAATCCGGAAATATATCAGTAAAAAATTAGCCGAAGCGCGCGTGGATAACATTGAGATTGAGCGCTCGGGCAAAGGCAACGAAGTGACTGTCGCCATCTATACCGCCAAGCCGGGCATGGTGATCGGCCGCGGGGGCAGCGGCATTGAAGATTTGAAAAAAGAAGTAGAGTCTAAAGTTTTAAAAAATCAGGTTAAAGTTAAAATCGCTATCCATGAAATCCGCCAGCCGGCTTTATCGGCCAGCGTGGTGGCCCAGAATATCGCGTCCGATTTGGTGCGCCGCATCCCGTTCCGCCGCGCGGCCAAGCAGGCTTTGGATCAGATCCAAAAAGCCGGCGCCAAAGGCGTTAAAATCCGCGTTAATGGCCGCTTGAATGGCGCGGAAATTGCCCGCACCGAAACTTTCAACTGGGGCAGCGTTCCGCTCCACACTTTGCGCGCTAATATTGATTTTGCCCAGATTCCGGCTTTTACTACTTATGGCGCCATTGGCGTGACAGTCTGGATTTATAAAGGTGATGTTTTTGGCCAGGTCAGCGCTGAAAGCGGAGCTAAAAACGTTTAAATTATTTTATGTTACTGCCTAGAAAAGTAAAACATAGAAAATGGCAAAAGGGCCGCTTGTACGGCCGAGCCACGCAAAAAACCGATTTGAACTTTGGCAGTTTTGGCTTGAAAGCTATGAAATCGAGCTGGGTTTCCTCCCGCCAGATTGAAGCCGCGCGCCGGGCTATGACCCATTTTATCCAGCGCGGCGGCAAAGTTTGGATTCGCATTTTCCCGGATAAGCCGGTCACAGTCAAAGGCTCGGAAGTGCCGATGGGTGGCGGCAAAGGCGCGGTGGACCGGTTTGTAGCCCCGGTAAAGGCCGGCACGATTGTGTTTGAAATCGATGGCGTCAGCCAAGAAACCGCCCAAAAAGCTTTGCGCTTAGCGGCTTATAAATTGCCGATGCCGACTAAATTTATATCTAAAGAATAAAGCGATCCAAATCTACGAATTACATCCGAATGACACGAATTTAAGAAGTGT
>CAYILY010000052.1:0-5263 GCA_964364395.1 uncultured Gammaproteobacteria bacterium
ACTTATGGCCGCACCGGCGCGACCGTGAGTTTGTATGGCAAAAATTTCGGCAGCCGCAACGTTGGCCAGGACAAAGTGTTTTTCGTCGCCACTTCCACGCCCGAGCGCCTGGAGGCGGTTAATATTTTAGAATGGGTTGACACCGCTGCCAGCACGGTTATTAAGGCCGTGGCGCCAACAGCCAGCCGGCTGGGCAATTGGGCGGTGCGCGTCATCAAAGGCACGGTGCAGAGCAACGCAGTTAATTTTAATATAACTTCCGGCGCCGCGAACCCCAGCGCATCCGGCGCGGCCGAACCTTTGCGCGTAGAAAGCTATATGCCGGGCCGGAACAACCGCGCTTGTTTAGCTATGGTGGCAGAAGTGGTTTTAAGCGGCACGGTTGACAACCAAACTTTAAAAAATAATTTTTATGTGCGTTCGTCCGGATCAATCGAGCCTTTAGCCGGGGAAGCGCGGTCTTATGGCTATGGCAGCGGCCGCACCCGTTTAACTTTCGCGCCCAAAACCGCGCTCGCGCCCAGCGCTAATTATGAAATAGTTTTAAAAGCCGGCGCCAGCGGTTTGCGCAGTACCACGGGCGGCGCCATGGAAGCGAGTGATTTTTGTTCAGTCATAACCGTGGCGCAAGGGGAGTGCATAATTGGTTTTGGCACCATCGCGGCTAATGACGCGGTGGCAGCGGCGCAGTGCCAGGCTTCGGGCTTGAGCGTGGAACCGGTTAACCCGATTTTTTTCTGCGCCGGCAAAGACGGCTGTGAAAACGACAGCGACACAGGTTTAGCCGGCAACCAGCGCGTGTTTGAAGCGCGTCTCTCGGCCCGCAACGGCCAATCTTTAGTGGTTAGCACGCCGCTGGCGTGGGCGGTCGGCACCAGCACGCCGCCGGTTATGGCCGCTGTGCCCAAGGCTGATGACCCAATTAAGCAAACCCAAACATTTACTATTTTGCCTAAGGCCGGTGAGTCGCCAATTAGTGCCCTGGCCGTTATTAACGGGAAAAGCTTTAGGGCTGCCACTGTGGCGCGAGTACTGCCTTGTGAAAATCCTTGGCCAGCTTATTCGGCCGCGCCGTTTGTGGACAGTGACACTAATTTTTCCATGCTCTACTGTCGCGACAAAGGCGAGGCTGGGGAGGCGGGCGATTTGCCGGAAATGAGATTGCAAATTATTATTTCGAGCGATGGCCGTGATAATAAGCAGTCACCCGGCTCGCCGCCGCGGCATACGATTGTGCCGGGTTTAATAAAGGAGTTTCTGTATACATTCCCGGATGATGATAAAAATAATGACGCGATTGGCATTCGGGTCATGCAAAATCCGGAGCATGATTCTATTAGCGAATGGTATAGCCAGCAATCATTTAATAAAGGGGCGCCGCAGTCGATTATGGTTGATGGTTATAAGGCTTTGCGCGACGGGCGCACGGTTTATGTGGCCGCGCCCAACGATAGTGACGGCGAAAATTCCCACAGCGGCGCGCTTTATACTAATATTTATTTAATTTCTTTGAGCGACGGCGCCTTAGCCTCCACCACGGACATCTTTAACCAGTTGCTGGCTAATTGGCGCTTGGCGGCCAATATTTTGCAAAGCGAAAACCGCGAAGCTTTGCGCCGCGACCATACGCGCCTTTTGGATTTGCGCTTAATGGCTGATGCCTTGGAAAGCCGGGCTAATTTGCCAATCTTAACTTCTGGCTCTTTTTTGCCGAATATGTCGGCCAGTGTTTGGCCTTCGTGGAAAGGGGCATTGGCCGCGGATTTGGGCAAAGCTTTGCCCCTAGACCCGATTAATGACGCGGTGTGCAAAGCTGATTACGACCAAACCACTTGTTACGAGAAAGATTCTAGCCCGCAATTCCAATGCTTGAGCGGCAGCCGGGTTTATCAATACAAATATTCACCCAGCGCGCGCGATTTTTCCATTACCGCTAATTTGGAATATCGCAGCACTAACTGGGCGCACCCTAGCGCTAGCTTGTGGCGCGTTGTGACCGGCGATGAGTGCGCTAATATTTCTTATGGCCGAGAGTAGTATCAGTCGCGCGTTTTTTGTGTTATAATATAAATCAACCAATAAAATTATTTTTATGTTTGACGAACAAAACAAGAATACCGGAGTTGAAGACATATTAGCCGCCACCGAAGCGCCCGTGGCATCGCCGGGCCCGCCCAGCGCTTTAGCCGGAGGCAAATTGCAGCCCGTGCAAAATAACCCCATGGCCGTAGCCGTGCCTTTAGAGCAAATGTCCAGCGTCGGGCATTCTAGTTTTCCGGTTAAAAAAATTATTGCCTTAGTAATTGTAGTTTTAGTTATTGGCGGTGGCGCCACGGCTGGGTATTTTTGGTGGCAAGGCCGCGGCCAGTCTGGATTGCCGGCTGATTTGCCCTTAGCCGCGCCCGGAGCGCCGGACGCGCCCATTACCACCACCCCGCCGCCGCCAGCCGGCGGCCCCTTAAACCAAGCTTTGGACCAGTTTCAAGAAAATTCTATCAATAGCGCCTTAGATCCTTTTAGCTCTCCGCCAGGCGGGTCCAATTCCAATCCTTCGCCCGCGGCCGCGCCAGCGCCCAGCGCTGATACTGACCAAGACGGGCTAACTGATGCTGACGAGGCAACTAATGGCACAAATCCGCGTCTAGTGGATAGCGATGGCGATGGCTTGTCTGATTGGGAGGAGGTCACGGTATTTGGCACTAATGCCTTGAATAGCGATACTGATAGTGATACTTTTACCGATGGCTCGGAAGTGCAAAATGGCTATAACCCCAATGGCCCGGGGAAACTGTTGGATTTTGATAAAGCTAAAACCCAGGCCCAATAATTATGTTTGGATTAGGCAAAAAAAATAAACCCATGGTTCCCGCCGCGGATGAAGCAGTAAAAACAGGCGCAAAAGAAGCGCCGCCAACAACCATCAGCGACGAACAGTTTGTTGTCATGCCCGCGGAGTATTTGCCCAAAGCTGAAGCCAAAACCGGCGTGGACAATAAAAAAATATATTTTATCGGCGCCGGAGCCATTGTGTTCTTGCTTATTTTATCCGGCGGGTTATATTGGTTTTTCTTTGCCAAAGAGCCGGCCAAAGAAGCGGCCGTGGTTTTGCCGCCCGTGGATAACGCGCCCGTGGCCGAGGTGGCTACCACCACCCCGGAGAATTTAAAAACTATCAGCAAAGAGGCGCTGGACGCGGCCGGGCAATTGCTTGGGGCGATTAAAATTTCATTGCCGGTTTTGGTGGCTAATAAATACGGCGAGTCTTTAGGCGTGACGGTTTTAAGCGCCGCGGATTTGGCAATGCCGCCCGGCGCGGTTATTGTTGGCGGAATTTTTTCGCCTTACCCGGTGGGCGCCAGTTTTGACGAACCAGTACTGGTCGATTTGTCGGCCGCCAGCTTAACCACGCCGGAGCAAAGGCAGAATTATTACCCGGCTTACCTTAAGGGCACTGTTTGGCAGGAAATTGCCCCGGCGAGCCAAAGCGGCAGTGGCTGGTCGTTTAGTTTTGAGAAATTCCCGGCTGGCCCGATTTCTTTGGTCGAACGCGTCGCCACTTCCACGCCCGCCAGCGCCGAGCCGCTGGGCGCGGTCAGAACCCCGCCGAGCGCGGATACTGACGCCGACGGCCTGACTGACGAAGAAGAAGCTTTGCTTGCCACCAACCGCGAAGTAGTTGATACTGATGGCGACACTTATACTGACCGCGCCGAGATTTTTAGCGGCTATAGCCCGCTTTTGCCGGGCGTTAAATTAGAGGCTGCCGATTTATTTGCCACCTACACCAACCCGACTTATGGCTATAAAGCGCCTTACCCGAAAAAATGGCTGGCTGATTCCTTGGACCAGACCAATAAGCAGGTGCTATTTATTTCCGCGACCGAAGAATTTTTTGAAATATTAGTCGAGGATAATCCCACCAAAACACCGATTGTCGATTGGTACCGCGCCCAGTCGCCAGCTCTCGCGAATGTGCAGTTGGATGTCACTACGGTTGACGGTGCCGCGGCCGTGTGGAGCCCGGACGGCTTGACGCTATATGTTGGCCGTGATGGCTTGGTATTTATCATCACTTATAATAAGGGGCAGATCGAACAAATTAATTGGCCAACTTTCTTTGAATATTTCTACAAGAATTTTAAATTCGGCAACACCGCCAGCCAGTCCACCGCCGCTCCCGCTCCCGCTGGCACCACGTCGCCGGCTTCGCCCGCAACTCCGCCGGCCACACCGCCCCTTGCTCCCTAGTCACGCCTTATGGTGAAAATTACTTTTATTAACCAAGCCGTTGCTACCGCCCGCATTCCGCGGGCGGTAATTTGTAAGACTTTGGCTAAAGCGCAAACCCAGCACCGCGCGCGGCTTGGCAGCCGCCGCGTGTCCGTAGTGTTTATGGCGCCGGCTGGCGCGCAAAAACTTAATGCCCGCTACCGCGGCAAAAACAAGCCAACCAATGTGCTGTCATTCGCCGCCAGCGGCGCGGGGGAGTTGGGAGATATAATTATTTGCCCGGCCATCGCCCGCTCTGAAGCTAAAGAGCGGGGCGAAACTTTCGCGGCTTGGGTTAATTATTTATTCATCCACGGCCTCTTGCATTTGCTGGGGTTTGACCATAATAATAATAAAGCCGCCAAGCAAATGCTTGCGGCTGAAGCTAAATTACAATAAACCATATGCGCTTACTGCGAAAATTCCGTCGCGCCGGCGTTGGCCTTAAAGAAGTGTTCTGGGCCGAGCTCTCCATAAAAATCGAAATTCTAATCGGCCTTTTGGTGCTGGGCGCGGCTTATTATCTTAGGCTGCCGAAGCTGGAATTTTTAATCGCGCTGGGCACAGTGTTTATGGTGATTATTTTAGAAGCCTTAAACACTATTTTGGAGGCGGTAATTGATCTGGCTGAGCCGCGCTACCACGAAATCGTCCGCCGTCTAAAAGACGCTTTGGCAGCCTTAGTCTTGCTGGCGGTCTTGCTGGCGGCGGTTGTCGGATTGGTTATATTCTGGCCCTATCTGAACAAATAAATAGTTCGCGGCTAAAGACCATGAACACAAAAAGTGTTCAAGATGTGCACAAGATATCCCATTGCGCAAAAGGGATGATTTTTGTATACTGAACTCGATTATTGACCGAAATAAAATATGCCAAATGTGGATATAATAGTGGGTTTGGATATTGGCTCTGCCAACATCCGCATGGCCGTGGGCGAGCTTTCCAGCGAAAGCAATCGCGTAAATATTATTGGTTTGGCCGAAGGCCCATCGGC
>CAYILY010000053.1:0-5230 GCA_964364395.1 uncultured Gammaproteobacteria bacterium
TACTAAATTAATACGAAACATACGAATGATACGAAAATTTCGTATGAGCGCTTTCGTGTACCCGTCCCGCTCTGCGGGCGGTTGCGCCTTTCGTATACTATTATACTAAATATCGACAAAGGCTGCAAACTTGTTAATGTCTTTAAATGGCGCCAGGGTGGCGATATGGAGTTTTTTTCTATCCAATATTTCATTGGCCACGGCCTGGATATCGCCGATTTTTACGGCCATGATTTTAGCCATAGCCTGCTCCGGAGTTTGGATTTTCTTATAAAATAAAGCCTGTTTGGCAAAAAACGAAGCCACATCCAAAGATTCTTCCAAGCCTAAATCGGTTTTGCCTTTCACATATTGCTTGGCTTTATTTAGTTCATCGGCCTTTACCCCGTTTTGTTTGATATCTTTCAGTTCGCGGCTGATGGCCGCCAAAGCCTTGTCGATTTTAGATAAATCCAAGCCAGCTTGGATAACAAAGGCGCCGGCATCTTCGTAAGTTTCCAGCCCCGCGCGGATAAAATAGCATAAACCCAAACGTTCGCGCACATTGATGAACAAGCGCGAGCTCATGTTGCCGCCGAGAATTATAGAGAGGAGCGACAAAGCTTCGCGGTTTTTATTGGTATAAGATATGCCCGGAAAACCTAAAACTAAATGACCCTGGTTAGTGGCCTTGTGGTGCGCCACTAACTTTGTACTTTGACCGAATTTGCCGACAGGCTTAACGCGGTTCAACTGCCCGCGCTTAATAGCGCCGAATTTCTTTTTCAATAATGCCAAAGCCTGAGCATTTTTAAATTTGCCAGATAAAGCCACTACCATATTGGCGGCCTGGTAATGCTTTTTCCAGTAAGCCACAATCTGCTTTTGGGTAATGGACTTGATGTGCGCTGGCGTGCCAATGACATGATGGCCCAAAGCCGTATTTTTGCCGAACATGTCTTCTTCAAACAAATCCCCCACCTTGGCCATGGGGTTGTCTTCGTACATATTAATTTCTTCCAAAATTGTGCCCCGTTCCCGTTCCAACTCCTCGGGCGCGAAAATCGACTCCGTCAGCATATCCGAGAGCATGTCCGCCACCAATTCCAAGTGCGCGCTAGAGGCTTTAATGTAATAAGCCGTGTGGTCTTTGGAAGTATAAGCGTTATTGTCCGCGCCAATTGCGTCCAGTTCCTGCGAAATAATTTGCGTGTTCGGCCGGCGCTTGGTGCCCTTGAACATTAAGTGCTCCAAAAAATGGGCAATGCCCTGCTCGCTCGGCACCTCGCTCCGCGAACCGACTTTGGCCACCACCAAAAGCGAAACCGCGTTAGTTTCGTGTTTGGGTGCTAAAATAACGCGGAGTCCGTTGGGTAATTTGTATTGGGTGAACATAAAAAATATTGTTGCCTCGACGCCAGGGAGAGGTCCCTTATATGTATTTATCTAGAAGTACAAGGGTTCCCTCCCTGGCGTCGGGAAAACAGGTGGTTATTTAAGTTTTTCCTTCAAATACTCACTCAACTTTTTAATCTCAATCCTCTCCTGTTTCATTGTGTCTCTCTCCCGGACAGTGGCCATTTTGTCATCAATAGATTCAAAATCCACGGTCACACAAAAAGGCGTGCCGATTTCGTCCTGGCGCCGATAACGTTTGCCGATAGATTGAGTTTCATCATATTCGCAAACAAAATGCTGGCGCAATTCATCATAAATCGGGCGTGAGACTTTGGATAATTCTTCTTTCTTAGACAAAGGTAAAATCGCAACTTTGATTGGGGCCAGCCATTTAGGAAACTTTAAAACCGTACGCAAGTCGGTTTTACCCGCCGTAGCTTCAGCGGAGGCGGGCACTTCCTCCTCGCAATACGCTTCTAGCATGGCCACCAAAACACTGCGATCCACGCCCCAAGTCGGCTCAATCACGTGCGGAGTAAATTTCTCTTTGGTTTCCGGATCAGTGTATTGCAAATCTTGTCCGCTGGCTTGCATATGATTCTTCAGGTCAAAATCCGTGCGATAAGCCAAGCCATATAATTCTTTCTGGCCAAAAGGAAAATCATATTCAAAATCCACGGTGCGCTGGGAATAATGCGCCCGCTCTTCAGGCGGAATTTCCACTTCATGCACATGGTCTTTATTAACGCCCAAATCTTTCAGCCAATCGCGCATCTCATTCAGCCAATGGTCGAAGTACTTTTCCCAATCCGCTTCTTTGATAAAATATTCAATTTCCATTTGCTCAAACTCGCGTGTGCGGAAGATGAAGTTGCCGGGCGTGATTTCGTTGCGAAAGGCCTTGCCCACTTGAGCGATGCCAAAAGGAATACGCTTCCTGGATGTCCGCAACACATTGGCAAAATCCACAAACATCGCTTGCGCGGTTTCGGGCCGGAAATATACCACGCCAGACTCATCCTCCACCGGCCCCAGAAAAGTTTTGAACATTAAATTAAATTGTTTGGCTTCGGTTAACTCGCCACCGCATTCGGTACACTTCTTGCTTTTCAATTGATCGGCACGGAAACGGGTGTGGCATTTTTTACACTCGACTAAAGGATCGCTGAAATTTGATAAATGCCCGCTAGCTTCCCAGACTTTTGGGTTCATAATCAAAGCCGCGTCAATGCCCACCATATCATCCCTTTGTTGGACAAACTTCTGCCACCAGCGCTGTTTGATATTATTTTTCAGTTCCACGCCCAAAGGGCCGTAATCCCAGCTATTAGCCAAACCGCCATAAATTTCGGAGCCCGGAAAAATAAAACCCCGCCCCTTGGCGAGCGTTAAAATTTTATCCATTAAATCTTGTTTATCCATATGGCTAAATATAGCACAAAATTTATTTTTGGGTAAAGCAAAACCCTTGACAAAACCCCGGAAATAGCCTCATACTAACCACACCAGAGTCTTGGCCTTGCGGGCGGGACCTGGTTCGCACCAAAACTCTGTCTGCTCGACAAACCTGTGCGTAGGCCCGCTACGAGCGCTCGCCGCCAGGGCTGCACGCGCCAACAGGTGAGCAGACAAATCTGAGCTAACCCGATAAATCCCTTCGGGTTAGCCTGAAAAATTACATTTCGTTCTTGCAGCCTCTCCGTCACAGCTTAACCCTCCTCGGAGCTGCGCTGCGACCCGAGACGGGCTAGCCCCCCAGTCTCGGGTAGTGTTCGTGCTCGACCAGTCCAAGCCGATAGTGCCTCCCCACTTACCGCGCTTGTGTCTCCCCAACTGGTCGGGCACTTTTTTTATACCTGGTTATTTTTAATGCCAGCGCGGAGCTTGGCCATTAACTCCAGATAAAATTCCAAATTATTCAAAGTCGCGAGGCGCAAAGCCAAGGGTTCTTGGGTTTTAAATAAATGATGGAGATAAGCTTTGGTATATTGTTTTAGTTCCGGTAATTTAGATGTTTTATTGATTGGCGAAAAATCACGAGTGAATTTAGCGTTAGTAATATTAATAGTTTTATTACCTAAATAAAGCTTGCCGTGCCGCGCCTCGCGCGTGGGGATTACGCAATCAAACATATCCCAGCCCATTTTGACGCACCGCACAATATCTTCCGGCGCGCCAATACCCAAACCAAACCGCGGTTTATCAACCGGGATGATATCGGCCGTAAATTGCAAAGGCTTGGCAAAAAAATTACCCGCGCTGTCAAAATGGCGCGCCCCATAGCCATAGCCGTCGAAGCCAATGGCGAACAAGGCCTCGGCGCAAATTTTCCGCAACTCTAAATTTGCCCCGCCCTGGATGACGCCAAATAATAATGGGCGTTTGGCCGTGAGCTTTCTTTTTTTAATTTGCTTTTCAAATTCAATTTTGCACCGCTTAGCCCAAGCAATGGTACGTTTGATGGCCGCGTTCATAACAACATTACTGGCATCATTAGGCGGGCAATCGTCCAAGCACACCATCATATCCACGGCTAAATCAAACTGGATCTGGATAGATTTTTCCGGCGTTAAATCGTGCTTAGCGCCATCTAGGGGCGAGCGGAAAATTACTTTTTCATCGGTGATTTTTCCTAAGCCTTGGTTTTTATGGATTAAAGAAAACACTTGGTATCCCCCGCTGTCGGAAAGCAGCGGCCCGGGCCAATCCATAAACTTGTGGATGCCTTTGGCTTTTTTGACAATTTCCATTCCCGGCTGCAACAGCAAATGATAAGTATTTACCACCATGGCCGAGAGCCCCAAGCGCGCCAAATCGTCATTGGATAAACTCTTCACCGCGCCGCGCGTGGCATCGGGCATAAAAAAGGGAGTAGTGATTACTCCGTGAGATGTAGTTAATCTACCCAATCTTGCTCTACTGATTTTTGATTGTTTGATGATTTTAAACATAAATAAGATACAAGATACAAGAACCAAGCAAGATATAATATTCAAATTCAAAAATTGCTTGTCGTCATTCCGGCCTTGAGCCGGAATCCAGTTTTCTGATTAATGGTGGATCCCGGGTCAAGCCCGGGATGACATAAAGACAGTTTGAATATTGGTTATTTGAATTTGTTTGTATCTTGTTTCTTGTGTCTTATTTTATATCAGATAACTTAACCGGCGTGGTAAATAATTCTAATACTTCTCCCGCCAAACTATCCGTGGCCATAAAAGAAGTCTGATCGAAAATTACATACTTATTCGTCACTTCGCCCGCGGGGGTGGCGCCAACTTGGAAGCTGATTTTAATTGGTTCGGTTAATTTAGTAATCTTGCTGGCTTTCCACTCCACGCGATTTTTGCTTTCATCATATTTCAGCTCGCCCAAAGAATATTCCGCCTGGTTCCGCCATTTAACGCCCTTAGGCAAAACCGCGCTCCACACAGCGCTTTTTAATTCCGATGAAGTCGGCCCCAGCTGCCAAGTGATATTAAAAGCGGTTTCCTGCCCCGGCAAAGGCGGGTTGGGGCCAGAGGCATAACTCCCCACGGAATCTAATTCAATATTCGCCAAAATCGCGGCGGTATTTTCTTCGCTCATCACTACTACTTCTTCATCGCCCACCTTGGCGCGCAAAGTGGCCTTGGCCGTAAAAGCCGGCAAACCGCTTATGTTCGCGGGCGGCTCGGCGCGGCTTGAGAGGCTAAAGGACAAAGTTTGGCTTTCTTGCGGTTTTATTTCCGCCAAACCAGGCATAGTGGTTTTATCCCAAATAATGTTGCCGCCTTCAAAAAAACCTTTGTCCGAAATTTGCATGGAATCCGACCGCCAATAATTCTCGCCGCCCAAAACCAGGCTGACTGAT
>CAYILY010000054.1:0-5040 GCA_964364395.1 uncultured Gammaproteobacteria bacterium
ACAAGCGCGGCGTTATTGGCGAGGCCAAGCGCTTATTAAAGCCAGACGGCTTATTACTCTTAATTGATTGGCAGCCCGGTGATGCAGCCATGGGCCCTAAAATTGACAAACGCTTGGATTTGGCTAGTATTAGGCAGATAATGAAGGAGACTGGTTTTGTGGAAGAAAAAGAAATTCCAGCCGGTTCGCACCATTTTGGATTATTATTTAAAGCCATGTAATTATGTTGAGTAATTGGATTGATCCAGTTTATTTATTTAACCGGAATTTAGGGCCGTTTACCTCGAAATTGGCTTATTTGTTGCTTTTGGGTTTGTTCTTGGCTATGTTTGCGGCCTGGTTTATAAAAAGAAAAACTGTAAAAGACGGGGATATTTTTGCCAAAAAAGCCAGCCGCCGTTTTTTCGCGGCTATTTGGACTATGGCCATAATTGGCATATTTTTATGGGTTTTTCGGCAAATCAATGTGGCTTATTTGAGTGCGCCCATACTTTTCTTGGTTTGGTTTTTAATTACCGCAGTTTGGCTACTTTTAATTGCCAAGTACTGGTTTAAGGTTGTGCCCGAGCGCCGTGGAAAGATTTCGGGCGAAGTTATTAAAAAACAATACTTACCCAGATAATGTCTGAAAATCACAAAAGCGCGGTGGGGGCGTGGGGCGAGAAAGTAGCGGCTTGGTACTTGGCGCAAAAAGGCTATACAATTAAACACCAGCATTACACCTCCCGTTTTGGCGAAGTGGATTTGATAGTGGAAAAGGATGGCTGTACGGTTTTTGTGGAGGTAAAAGCCCGGTTAACCGCTGGTTATGGCGAGCCAGAACAGGCCGTTAATTGGCATAAGCTAAAAAAGCTGCGCCGGGTAGTTTTGGCTTATTTAAGCCGAAATAATATTGAAAATTTCCGCATTGATGTGGTGGCTATTATGAATTTGCGTGAAAAAGGCAAGATAAAAATCCGGCACCACCAAAATATATCGGATAGCATGGGCAAGTTATGGTTTTAAAATAGTTTTCCCTAGCTTATCAACAGTTTTACACACATATAAACACCCAAAATCTTGATTTTGGCACTTTGTATTTATTTAATTTTGGTTTACAATGGTTTTAGTTCTTTATTATTGCTCTTTTTTCCATAGGTCTGCTTGAGGAGGCAAACAGGGAAAACCTTAGCTCTCTTACCCACTAATAAGAGGTATGAGGACACCCCTGTTTGCCTTCTTTGGTCCTATGGTTATAAAAAATGCCAAAAAATTCAGTTTATTGTCTAATCTAAGCCAAAACATTGGTATAATTTTTGTTTTGCCAATAGTTTTGGTTTCGTTTTTTGTCTTTATTAGCCAAGCCCAAGCCAGCGGCTTGCCAGCGCCGACTTTGTTAGCCCCAGAGGCTAGCGTACGTTTGGGCCAGGATCGAGTTTGGGTGGGAGGCGTGTCTTTTAATGATACAGAGATTGCTATTTTTGTGGATGACGAAGAAACAGTTAACGTTAAAGTCCGTAATCACCCGTCTGGGGTGGGTAGTTTTGGGGTGGAATTGGCTAATTTAAGCTTAGGTTCGCATAAAATCACCAGCACTAGCCACGATAGCCCGGGTAGAAATAGCATTGTTTCTAATGTTTTGACTATTAATATCGAGCCAAAAACTCCGGCACCGACTGTTTATAAGCCGGTTGTTAATAGTGATTCCGGAGTTGAGCGGCCGTTTATTGTGGGCAATATTCGGTCAGGCTTGGATGTAAAAATTGTTGTTGATAATAAAATTGTGGCTAATATTAGCCCAGAGTTGTCAGTATCAGGGGTGTCTAGTTTTGCCTGGCAGCCGGATTTTGATTTAAATTTGGGCCAGCATAAAATTGAGGCTTTTGCTTCTGATAAGGGCAAGTTAAGCAACAATTCCGCGCCAATTTATTGGCAAGTGGGTAAAGGAGCAAAAAAAATCGCTGATAAAGTCAGTCAAAATCAGCCAGAAGCGCCGTCTGGAGGCGATGATGCTGGCATCTCTGTTGTTGAATCAAAAAATGACGAACAAGCTTTGACCGTCACTGATAGCAAAAAAGATGAGGAAAAACCCATAATTCCGGATCGTCCCCTAACCCTCGTTCCTCGCATAAAGGAGGGTGCACCAGCATCGCCGGTCGAGCCGGAAGTAGCTATTGAACCCATAGAGCCTGTGAAAAATATTGGTAAAATTGATACTGGCGAGGCAAAAAACAATGAAATCGCGGTAAACGACCAAGGCGATAAAGTGCAAGAAATCGCCCCCGGAGCCGTGGTAAAGCAGGTGGCAGACGAAGAAGGCGCGGGTTTTGAGCTGAATAACTCCTTGATTGTAGGCATTGCCATTTTGGTGTTTTTACTGCTGTCTATGGCGGTTTGGTATGTGCAGGAGCGCAAAGACAAGCTGGGCGATAAAGTGGTAGACATGTTTAAAGACAAAGATTCCGGCAAAAATGATGATTTACCTCCCCCGCCCCCTCCGGTGTTTTAATTGTCAGAACTGCCGATGGTCGCAGATGGGACAGATGACACAGATTAATACAGTCTCGCATTTTGCGGGGTTGTTTTGTTTTTGGCCTGTAGGGGACGGTCAGTGACCGTCCCGCCTGCCGGTAGGCAGGAGATTGTTTGATGTTTTGGCTTATAAAGAGTTATACTTATGATAAGTATGAGGGCATAATTTAATACTTAACCAATCAAATTATGGGAAATTCAGAAATGGGCAGCTTTACGCCCGAGCAAGAAGCCAGAATAGCCAAAACAGTTGCAGATGCACGACGAGAAGATCCCGTAGCTTTTCGTAAGCCTCCAGAAAATGTAGAACCGGGCAGCGCCGATAAAGTTTGGTGGGATTTAAACGAAACAGTCCTGAAGAATGAGGATGTCGTCGCCAAAGACAGAGAAGAAGGAAAGCCTAATCTGCGCCGGGAGGCGGTTTTAAAAGAGCAAAAAATTCAGCAAGCCATACTTCGTGCCCTTATAAATGAAAAAGCGGACGATCTTACCGCAAACGAAATGTATGATCGCGTACAAGAGCGCATTGATTTTTTGGAAAAAGTTAAGGCTGATGGTGTTCAAATCGAAGACTTGCTTAAGGCTGCAAGAGATTTACAAAGCAAACTTATTGACGAAGCCTCAAGAAAGCGACAGTAACTAAAAAATTGCAATTCATTCGTTATAAGCAAGGCTATTGCTAAGGTATTTAGTCTGTGTTATTGTTTATTTAGGCTAGTTTACGTTATGTAGACTAGCTTTTTTTACTAAATAAACTCATTATGTCCAAAGAAGTATTACAAGCTATTAAGGCGATTTGCGACGAAAAGCATATTCCGGTCGAATCAGTTATGGCCACTATCGAACAAGCCTTGGCCGCGGCTTATCGCAAGGATTTTGGCAATCGTTTGCAAAATTTAAAGGTGGAATTCAATCCCGCGAATATGCATATTCGCGTTTATGATATTAAAACCGTGGTTGAAGACCAGGAACTGCCGACCGAAGAGGAGTTGGCGGCTTTAGCTGTTATGCCGGTGGGACACAATACCACCTCCTTCCTCCTCCTCAAAGAGGAGGGGACGGCTATTGAGGGAGAAGAAGTAAAGCGGTTTAACCCTAAAACCGAGTTAATGATATCCGAGGCGCAAAAAGTAAAACCGGACGCGGTGCTGGGCGAGGAAATTATTACCGAACTGCCGCTCCCGGGCGAGTTTGGCCGCATGGCCGCGCAAACCGCCAAGCAGGTAATTATCCAACGTTTGCGCGAAGCCGAGCGGGACGTGATTTTTAAAGAATATAAAGATAAAGAAGGCACCATGATTAATGGCACAGTGCAAAGAACCGAAGGCAATATGGTGTTGGTAGACATCGGCCAAGCCACGGCCGTGATGCCGATTAACGAACAAGCGCGCAATGAAAGATATTTGTCGGGCGCGACTATGCGTTTTTATAATAAGTCCGTAGCTACTTCGAGCCGGGGGCCAGAAGTAGTGGTTTCGCGCGCGGATCGGGAATTAGTGCGCCTATTATTTACCATGGAAGTGCCGGAAATCGGCGATGGGGTAGTGGAAATTAAATCCTTGGCGCGCGAAGCCGGCTCCCGCACTAAAGTCGCGGTGTCGTCCAAACAAGATAATGTTGATCCGGTTGGTTCCTGCGTGGGCCAGCGCGGCAGCCGCGTGCAGTTTATTATTAACGAACTGGCCGGCGAGAAAATTGATATTATCCAATGGGAAGAAGATGATAAAAAGTTTATCAAGAGCGCACTCTCGCCGGCTAAAGTGGTAGACGTGGAATTAAACGAAGTTAATCGTTTAGCGACGGCACTCGTTGCCGAAGACCAATTGTCGCTCGCTATTGGCAAGCAAGGCCAGAACGTCCGTTTAGCCTCGGCGTTAACAGGCTGGAAAATTGACATCAAGCAAGCCGGCGGCGATGTGGTAAAAATCGAAGAAGCCGAAGCTGCTGCCGAGCCGGCCGTAGAAACAGCCGAAGCGCCCCCGGTTGCAGAGGCAGCTGTTGCCGAGGTACCACCGGTCGAAAAAGCCGCCAGCACTGATAGCACTGAATAAAATAGATGTCATCCCCGCGGAGGCGGGGATCCAGAAGCAAAAAAAGAAAGATGGATTCCCGCTTTCGCGGGAATGACAAAATATTATTAAACTATTAAACTCTCTATGTCTACTCCAATAATTTTTGCTCTCATCGCCGCCATCGCCGCCATCGCTTATGGTGCTATCCTCATTGCTTGGGTAATGAAACAACCGGCGGGCAATGATAAAATGAAAGAAATCGCTGAAGCCATCCAAAAAGGCTCCAAGGCTTATTTAAACCGCCAATATCGCACCATTGCTATTGTGGCCACGGTGGTATTTTTTGCCGTTGGTTTTGCTTTGGGCTGGAACGTGTCCTGGGGTTTTTTAGTGGGCGCGGTTCTTTCTTCAATCACTGGCTTTATTGGCATGAACGTGGCCGTGCGCGCTAATGTGCGTACCGCGCAGGCGGCTAGCCACGGCCTCAAGCGCGCTTTAACCGTCGCGGTTAATGGCG
>CAYILY010000055.1:0-258 GCA_964364395.1 uncultured Gammaproteobacteria bacterium
AATTATCCGCCTTTTGGAACGCGAAAATATTAATAACGAGTTTGTTTCTTACCACAGCCGCGGCCAAACCGGCTTTTCGGTGTTGGTGGTGGATAAAGCCACGGGCGAGCACGTGGCTTTGGTGGAGCGCGGGGCTAATGATTTATTTAATTTTTCCGCCCGCAGCCATAAACTTTCGAGCGCTGCGTGGTGCTATTTGACTTCACTAACCGGCGAGCATTGGCAGGCCTCGATGGATAAGATAATCAATATCGTTAA
>CAYILY010000055.1:268-5028 GCA_964364395.1 uncultured Gammaproteobacteria bacterium
GGCAATGAACAACTGGAGCGGTGCTGGGGTTTGTTCTGCCGCTTTTTAAAACATTGCCATTTATTAATTTTAAACCACGACGATGCCATGGCCTTGATCAAATCCGACGGCGAAGAAATTAAAGATATTAACCATACTTTAAACGCTTTGTTGCGCTGGGGCGTAAAAATGGTAATTATTACCGATGGGCCGGAAGGAGCTTATTACGCCGACAAGCACCAAAAATTGCATATCGCCGCCAGAGGAGACGTAAAAGTAGTGGATTCCACGGGCGCGGGTGATGCTTTTGGCTCGGGTTTTGTCAGTGGCTTAATCGCCACTAAAATGGGTAATATTTCTTATGCCTTGCAAGTAGCCATGGCTAACGCCGAAAGCGTTATCAGCCAAATTGGCGCCCAGGCCGGCATTGTCCTAGCCAAAGATATGGACAAAATTTTAAAAAAGAAACGTTACAAAATTAAGAAAATATAAAATTCATGTTGCCTCGACGCCAGGGAGAGGCCCCTTGTATATGTTTACTTAGCCGTATAAGGGTTCCCTCCTTGGGGTCGGGAAAACAGACAGTATCTATTTTATGAATAACAAAAAACTGCGCATTGAACTCTTAGAAAAAATGTCCGCTTTGATTATTAGCGGCTTGGGGCTGGTGGCCGCCTTAGCTTGGAACGAAGCCATTCAGGGGTTTTTCAGCCAGATTCAAATTTTTGGCGTTAAAGGCAGTTTGCTGGCCAAGTTTTTTTACGCGGCGTTAATAACTATTATTGTGGTTTCCGCGACTTATTATTTAAGCAAATCAGTCGAGAAGCTGAAGGAATAATATTTTTGTCATCCCGCACTTGATGCGGGATCCATTAGAAATCAAAAACTGGATTCCGGCTCAAGGCCGGAATGACATTAGCACAAATGCAAAATTGGAAAATAAGCGAACCAATCAGCGAAGAAATTAAAACAAAATTCCCGGACTTAGATCCGGTTATTTTGCAATTATTGTGGAATCGCGGCTTGCAAACGCAAAAAGATATGGATTTATTTTTGCGGCTGGATTATAACAATCTGCATGATCCTTTTCTATTCCGCGACATGTCTAAATTAATTGAGCGTTTGCGCCAAGCCTTAGCTAAACAAGAAACTGTTTTTATTTATGGCGATTATGATACTGACGGCGTTTCCTCGTCAGTTTTAATGGCCGAAGCCTTGCGCGCCATTGGGATTAAAAATGTGTTTGTTTATTTGCCGCACCGCGACAAGGAAGGTTATGGCTTAAATAAAGAAGCTATTGATTATATTGCCGGCCAAAGCGCGCATTTAATTATTACCGTGGATTGCGGCTCGAGCAATGTCGAGGAAGTGGCTTATATCAAAACTAAAGGCTTGGACGTGATTATTATTGACCATCACGAAGAGCCGCCGCAACTGCCGCAAGGCTTAACCGCGTTTTTGAATCCTCATATTTCGGGCGAAACTTATCCGTTTAAAGATTTAGCGGCCGTGGGCGTGTCTTTTAAAGTGGTGCAGGCGATTTGGCAGTCTTTTGATTTGCCGGCTGGCCACGAAAAATGGTTTTTAGATTTAACGGCCATTGCCACAGTGGCGGATATGATGCCTTTGGTGGATGAAAACCGAATTTTTGTCAGCTTTGGGCTTAAAGTTTTAAATAAAACCAAACGTTTGGGTTTAGCGACTATGATAAAGTCGCTCGGCACCACGGGTCCGCTGGGGGTATATGACATTGGCTTTAAAATCGGCCCGCGTTTAAATGCCGCGGGCCGGATTGACCACGCTAACGCGGCTTATGAACTTTTGGTGGAAAAAGATGAAGCCAAAGCTACTGATTTCGCCCAGGCCTTAAATAATACCAATACTGATCGACAAATAGAAACCGAGCGGATTTTGCAAGCCGCTATAGATCAGGTCGCGGAGCAAGCTAAAGACAAGCTGGTTCTGATGGCGGTGGGTGAAGATTGGCAAGTCGGGGTAGTGGGCTTGGTCAGCGGCCGGATCACGGAAAAATTCAACCGCCCGTCTTTGGTGGTGACCAAAAGCGCTAAGGGCTTGGTGGGTTCGGGCCGGAGCATTCCGGGCTTTAATATCACCGCCGCCCTGGCTAAATGCAGTGAGTATTTAGAGCGCTTTGGCGGGCACAGTGGAGCGTGCGGGTTTACTCTAAAACCAGAGAGCATGCTGGCGGATTTTCAGGCCGCTATGGATAAAATTGCCAGAGAAGATTTGCAAAACAGTGATTTATTAAAAACTTTAAAAATTGACGCCGCTATTACTTTGGATAAAATAAATTGGAAGCTGGTGGAAGCCTTGTCCCAGCTAGAACCTTTTGGCATGGCTAATCCGCGGCCCAAGTTTGCAGCCAACAAAGTCGGTGTGCGCGAAGCCTACACTATCGGCGAAGGTGGTAAACACTTGCGTTTATCATTGGAACAGAATGATGAAATTTTTGAAGCCGTCAGTTTCGGCGCGGGCGAAGCCTGGGGCGGCAAATTGCGCCCGGGCGATTATATTGATATTGTGTATGATGTTGATGTTAATGAATGGCAGGGGCGGAAGAAGATACAACTTAAGATTGCGGGCATAAAGACCACCCCGACCACCCTCTAACTCCCTCCTTAGTAAAGGAGGGAGGACGGGTTGAACTTTATAACGCATCCCCTCCTTTACTAAGGAGGGGACCGAGGGGTGGTCTATGCGGAGGGTTATGCACGAATTACATAACTATCAAAAATACAAAGTAGTCAGAAAAATTTTACGGAATTTGCCAACTCATACAGAAAAATTACTCTGGTTGGGATTAAAAGATAGTAAAACTGGCTTTAAATGGCGCCGCCAGCAGAGTATTGGGAATTTCGTAGTTGATTTCTATTGTGCTAAATTAAAGCTTGTCATTGAGGTTGATGGTATAACTCATGATGAGAAGGCTGTTCAAGAAAAAGACAAGCTGAAAGAACAATTTTTAAAAGATAATCATTTCACAGTTATTAGGTTTACTGATGATCAGGTGGTTGGCAATATTAATAAAGTTTTAAAAAAGATAACCCAAGTTTGCCAACAAATGACCACCCCCTGACCCCCTCCTGGGTACAGGCGGGGGAACTACAAAACAAGGTTATTTTATGAAATTAATTATTTACACAGACGGCGGCGCGCGAGGTAATCCGGGGCCAGCGGGCATCGGTGTTTTTATTACTTATGAGAATGGTCAACCCGTCAGAAAACGTAAACGTTATATTGGTAATGCCACCAATAATCAGGCGGAATATGAAGCACTGTTGTATGGTTTGCAACTAGCCAAAGAGTTAAAGGCCGAAGAAAAAGCTGAAACAACGGAAGTGAAGGTGATGATGGATAGCGAATTGGTAGTAAAACAATTACAAGGGAAATATAAAGTAAAAAATAAGGAATTAGATAAACTTGTTAGGAGAGTACAAAACATGTCTACAGATTTTACTAAGATTACTTATTTTCATATTCCACGCGAAGAAAATAAAATTGCTGATAGTTTAGTGAATGAAGCACTTGATGAGCTAGATAAGCCAAAGCGACGGAGAGAACTTTCTTTAAAACAAAAAAAGAGAGTCAAGGAAAGAGATGGTTATAAATGCACAAACCCAAAATGTGGTAGAAGTTTAATAATTGATCCACAATTAGAACTAGCAGTGGATCATCGTGCTCCGTTTAGTCTGGGAGGAAAAACTAGTCCAGAAAATTCACAAACTTTATGTAAAGATTGTAATGAGTATAAATCCGATAGACTGGATTTAGATTTTTAAATTTTAGTTGACAGCCGTTAGATTATTTGGTATTTTATTACTGGATTTTCAGCACTTTGAGTTATCATATTGGCCAGGGAAACTAGACAATCGCTCCGTCCACCGATTCGGCAGACGGGGAGGAAAGTCCGAACACTAAATCCGGTCGCCTTAGGCGACCGGGAACAAGGGTAGTTGTTAACCACAACCGGCATAAGTTATACGAAGGGTCTCTCGAGAACTTTCGTGCAACAAAACCAGGGCAAGTGCAACAGAGAATAAACTGCCGATGGCTCCGCTTGCGGAGATCAGGCATAAGGTGAAACTGTAAGGTAAAAGCTTACATGCTAGCATGGTGACACGCTAGAGAGGCAAACCCTACCCGGTGAAAGGCGTAATTGCCGCACGAGCCCAGCCGCGAGGCTGGGCCTAGATAGATGATTGTCCTCGACAAAATTCGGCTTATCGGTATCCCTGGCCAATATAATTACTTAAAACAAAAAGACCCTGCGCGGTCTTTTTTTTACAATAATAAAAAATGAAAAAATCCGAATTATTATTCAGTTTTTTGCTGCTGCCCGTGGACTGGCTGATGATTGTGGCCGGCAGTTTGCTGGTTTACGCCATCCGCTACAGCGCCTGGTTTAGCAATTTGCGGCCGCCGATATTTATTATCACCGCCAGCGATTACGCGCAAATTGTGGCTTTGGTAGCGGTTTTGTGGCTGCCGATTTTTGCTTTAGCCGGGCTTTACACTATCCGCGCCAATGTCCGGCTGGTTCGGGAATTTTTTCGCGTTATTTTAGGCTGTTCCACCGGCCTGGTGGGCATAGTTTTGTTTATATTTTTCCGCGCCCAGCTGTTTGGTTCGCGCTTTTTAATTTTAGCCGGCTATTTAGCCAGCATTATCTTTGTTTTTTTAGGGAGGATTAGTGTCCGGCATATCCCGCGCGCTTTATTAAAAAAAGGCACGGGCGTGGTGCGCCTGGTAGTGATTGGCAG
>CAYILY010000056.1:0-4793 GCA_964364395.1 uncultured Gammaproteobacteria bacterium
ATAGCATATCTTTTTTTCGCAAGCAAAAAGTTCACAAGTGCAATCCCGCCCGCATTCATTCCCCAGACCCCTTTCTGCGGGCGAAAATCAGCCGAGGCAAAACGGAAAATTCCTTTTCCCCAGAAAAATCGTTTTTCCGTTTTGCCGAGTCCATATTGAAGCCCCGCCACACTGCCCGAATACTTGGAGGGCAGAACCCCAAAAAGAAAAAATGTCCTTTCCTTTTTCAGAAAAAATCGGTCGCGCGCAAATCAGAAATGCAAGGAACATTTTTTCTTTTTGGGGTTGCCGAGTGAAGCGAGGCGATGGCGGGGCTTTCTCGGAGCGTACGATTCAGTTTCGCTTCACCACGCGCTCCGTGCGTGGCACATTGTCAGCGATTTTGAAAATAGGTGCGAGCTTGGTACAATAAAGACTCCATTACTTCTTCCCCGGAAAGGCGGGCTCGAATTTATCTAAAACATAATCACGCGGGTAGCGCAGGCTTAAAACCTCCAGGCGCAAATACTGAACACCAAATTTACGGGCGTCGCTGGTTTTGTGCATCCAAATATCCATGCGGTATTTATAGCGGGCGTTCATGCGGTCTTCCACCACAAAAACTCTATCGCCAAAATCATCCGGAAAACGCACCAATGTGCCGAGCGGTAAAAAGTTAGCCGCCACCACGCCGTCACGCACCGGCGTTTGCCAGGCCGTGGTAAAAGGCGTGCCATCGGTTTGGCGCGGTTCAGATGAATAAGCCGTGGTGGTGACATAGCGCTCGGCAATCACCCGCGGCGTGGAACTTTCCAACGGCAGATACCGCTGGTTCTCCTCCACAAAACTCTGGAAAATCTTTTCTTCTTTATCTAATAAATCACTGTGTAAAAATTCTTCAATAGTGGTGGTGGCTAAAACCGAATCCGCAAAATTAGCTTCCGCCGCCAAAGAGACGTGCGGAACGCCTAATTCAAAAACAAAAACCAGCATCCCGATAAAAAGATGCTTTTTCATATGATTCAAATGTTTCTTGGTAAATACCATAGATAAATGTTGAATTCCGCCTCTTCGTTGGCACAAAAAAATCCTCTTCTTTTGGGAAGGGACTACATTTAAACACTATTTACTCAACAAATACAGTATAGCACAACTAAATCAAAAAGTCAAGGGGCCTTTGGACTCAATTTTCAGATGTTTATAAGCTCGCTCGGTGGCGGTACGGCCGCGGGGCGTGCGGTCAATAAAACCAATTTGCATCAAAAACGGCTCATAGACATCTTCAATCGTGGCCATCTCTTCGGCCGTGGCCGCGGCCAAAGTTTGCAAACCAACCGGGCCGCCTTTAAACTTTTCGATAATGGCATGTAAAATTTTCCGGTCCACTTGGTCTAAACCCAGATCATCCACCTCGAGTAGCGCCAGAGCTTCGTGGCTCAAGGGCGCGGTGATGCGGCCATCGCCTTTGACTTGGGCATAGTCGCGCACGCGCTTCAGCAAGCGGTTGGCAATCCGCGGCGTGCGCCGCGCGCGAGAGGACAAAATACCGCTCGCTTCATCATCAATATCAGTGAACAAAATTTTTGCACTGCGCCTAATAATACTGGCAATCTCCCCTTCTTCATAAAACGACAAAGGATAAATCGCCCCAAACCTATCGCGCAAGGGGGACGATAATAAACTGATGCGCGTGGTGGCGCCGACTAAGGTAAACTTCGGTAAGTCTAGTTTTAATATCCGCGCCGACGGCCCTTTGCCCACCACCAAATCGAGCGAATAATCTTCCATGGCTGGATACAGCACTTCTTCTACTATCTTGTTCAGGCGATGGATTTCATCAATAAATAAAATGTCACCCGGCGCCAAGTTGGTGAGGATGGCGGCTAAATCGCCGGCTCGCTCAATGGCCGGCCCGGACGTAACTTTAATATTCACGCCCATCTCATGCGCCACCACCGAGGCCAAAGTAGTTTTACCCAAACCCGGGGGGCCATAAAACAACACATGCTCAATCGGCTCGCCACGCTTTTTGGCGGCCGCCATGAAAATTTCCAGATTCTGCTTAACCTTGGTTTGGCCGATATATTCGGCCAAGGTACGGGGCCGCAAAGTTAAATCCAAAATCCCGTCTTCCTGCGATTGGTTTTCCGGGGCAATAATGCGGTTTTCGTCTGGCATAATACTTGTAGATTAGCACGGATTTGACAAAAATAAAATATATGTTACACTGTAATACAGTGTATTACAGTACACTAGCAAGGAGACCTACTATGAGACAAATTATTAATCTTTCCCTACCACCGGAAATGTCTTCGGTGGTCAACAAAGAGGTCAAAACTGGAAAATATTCAAGCACTAGTGAATTCTTTCGAGAATTACTTCGGGCTTGGATGGAAGAACGGTTACTTATAGAACTAAACAAAAGCCACCAAGAAATAGCGGCCGGTAAGGGCAAAGTTCTCCGCTCTCTCAAAGACCTACGATAAAATCAATATGCAGATTATTTACACGCCCAAATTTCGGCGTGAATACAAAAAACTTCCCGACAAAATTAAAGACATTGCCGAACAAAACGAAAAACTTTTTCGCGATAACCCTTTTAATCCAGCCCTGGACACGCACAAACTTCATGGCCGATTAAAAGAATTTTGGTCATTTTCTGTTGGCTCTAAATATCGAATTATTTTTGAATTTACCAACAGAAATACTGCCTATTTCCACTCAACAGGAAATCACGATATTTACCAATAATTACCGTTTACCTTTTTTAACTCCGCCTCCGCCAAGGCTACGGCGGACTGGCAGCCGCGAAACGCGGATAAACCCGGAACAAGGCACAATCTCAATTCCCTTCTTTTCCAGGTTATCCAAAAATAAATTCAAACCCAAAGAATCGGATGACATGTGGCCGGCCACAACCACATTCAAGTGGTGTTTTTTGGCTTCGTCTTTCCATTCCTCGCGCTGGTGCATGGAGATGATCGTGCCCACGCCGGCGTGCGCCAAACGTTCGTAAACCTCTTTCGCCCCATCCGTGCCGCCGGTGATTTCCGTAACCGCTATCTTGCCGGCAAAACTATCCATAGAACCGCTAAAAATAATCGGGCCAGCCTTGTCTTTGCCGGCTTGCTGGTATTCGGGAATCGACTTTAAAAACGCCATCACGTCTTCAACATACATTAAATCTTTGGCGCGCTTTTTAATTTCGCCGTATAAATACGAAGCAATGTGGTTATCAGTGACGGTATGGGCGCACATGATAGGAATATTCAAAAGCTTGGCCGCGTCCACGGACTGCCCATGATTGATGGGCGAAAGCCCGCGCTCCACCTGGCCAATGCGCGCTTGGGTAATCTTCTCGGCGATATTAATCGGCACGCCGTAGTGCGCCAAGAGCTCCACCTGCAAATCCATCACTTCGTGCAAACCCGCCAAGCCGCTCCCTACCGGGTGGTGCGCGATAATCAAATCAATCGGCGATTTAGGGTTACGGCGGTTCAATTCATTGGCCAGCATAACCTCGCCGGTATCAATATCCACGCCCACCATGACTTTGTTAACTTTAGTTTCGGGGGAGCCATGAAACACTCGAGTGTCAGAATACGGATTAGTTAATTGCTCCACATCAAAATCTTTCTTTTGCTCATCCGAGAGCTTGTCATATTTCTTTTTTAAGCGCGCTAAAATTTCTTTTACCCGTTTGGCGCCGCGCAAATCTTTTTTCATGCCCTCGCTAATGGCCAGCTGGTAGATCTGTTTGATGGTCATCATAGGAATTAATATTAATAATAAAATAACTGTCATTCCCGCGAAAGCGGGAATCCATCTTTCTTTTTTTGCTTCTGGATCCCGGGTCAAGCCCGGGATGACATAAAAGAAGTTAAAATGGTCTCTAATCTTAGCAAACGGCTTGATGCTTGACAAGCGGCCTAGCCTATGATACACTATTTTATTCTAAAATTGTCAAAGTCACAATCTAGAAAAACCTAAAAACTCCTTGCGCCTGCAGTCACGACAAGCATGGGGATATTACCGAAGGATAGCGGCGGCTCCGGCTGCCTCTCTCCTTTTTAATATCTTCTTGACTGCAGTTGGAAGGAGTTTTTTAATTTGTAATGACCGCGGTTGGGGCTGTCGAGGAAGCGGTTAATTCTTTAACTCCAATCAAGCACACTTCCTGCCACGGCCGATACTGGCTGGTAAAAGTCCGCGCATCCACTTTGCCGTCCGGATAGCTGATTTTATAATCAAACGCGGCTTTCATGCCGGCATGCGGCCGCTCGGTGCATTTTTTCTCGCCGGGTTTTAAATCCAAAGTTTCCACCAGCTTAGTCGGCGGCGGCGACATCCGATCCCATACCCGCACATCCGATTGCTCGGCCTGGCGGCCGTCTTTAGTGCCCCAATATTCAAAAAACAAATCATCACCCTCAATCCGCGTGGCGATTAAAACATAGTTAGCCGTGTCGTTTTTAAACTTATAATCCGGCCGCGGATCGTAAATAGTGGCGTCCGTGCCGGGCTGGCCTTTTTCGTTATTATAATATGTGACGGCATAAGAATGGTTCTGCCGTTCGGTCACCGGCAAGCCCGCCGCCAAAGTGCCGCGGAAAGTGGTGGTGCCCACCTGGCATAATCCCCCGCCGAATTCCGGCACTGTTCTATTGCCTTTAATCACCAGCTCCGGCAGATAGCCGGTAGTGCCGTCAATTTTACCCAAAGTTTTAAGCAAAGAAAATTCTTCGTCCGGCGGGATGAGCGTGCCATTGACCGCGGCCGCGCCCACAGCGATATTATGGCGCCGGTTTTTGGGG
>CAYILY010000057.1:0-4775 GCA_964364395.1 uncultured Gammaproteobacteria bacterium
CCTAGGATTAGTATGAATGCGATAATGGTTAAAAACATAATTTAGATGGTCATCACTTCCTTCTCCTTCTGCTCAGCCAGGTTTGCTAATTTAGCATCGGCTTCTTTGGTTTTTTTATCCAGTTCCACAATGCCGTCATAGCGGTCATCCTCGGTAATCTCGCTGGCTTTCTCGAGCCGTTCAATTTCTTTTTTCTTGTCATCCCGGGCCAGGCGCACGGCCACGCGGGCTTGTTCTAATTTTTCCCGCACCACTTTAATTAAATTCCGGCGGGTTTCTTCGGTTAAGTCTGGCAGGCGCAAACGCAAAACATTGCCATCGGACACGGGTGACATATTTAAACTCGAGGCCACAATGGCTTTTTCAATTTCTTTCAACAAAGATTTATCCCACGGCTCAATCACGAGTAGCTTGGCCTCCGGCACGCTGACATTGGCCAGCTGCGGAATCGGCAGGAGTGCGCCATAAGCGTCAACCATGATATTCGCCACCAGTGCCGGATTAGCGCGGCCGGTGCGGACAGACTTTAGCTCTTCTTGAAAATGGAGTATGGCTTTTTCGATTTTTTGATCAAATTCTTGAAACATAGTGAGGATTAATAGATTATTTGATTATTGGTTTAATAGAAGTCTAATAAACTATTAAACTTTTAATCCAATAATCTCTTACCTTATTCTACTTACTCCCAAATAAATCTTGTCTGCACTGTCAGGGCTGATTAAAATCGCCGTGGCCGCGCGGGTCGAAGGTAAATTCCGCGGTATCCAGTTAAATCCGCCGTCTACCGAGCGGTAGAATGTGGAGCGGGTGCCATAATAGAGCTCCAAGGGGTTATTCATATTCACGGCCAGCGCGTATATATTAGAGTTCCCTTCGCTAGAAAGCAAGGGTAAATTAGTCCAATCGCGGCCCTGGTTCAAACTGCGCAACAAACCGTAGCGCGAGGCATAAACAATGCCCGATGGCACCAGCACAAAATCGCGGTAATCATTGGCACCATTGTATTCCTTAAAGGCCTCGGTAAAATAATCCCAATTCTTGGCATTGTCCGTGGAGCGGGCCAAACCCGTGTTGCCCACCGCGGCGTACATAATATCCGGCGCGTTGGGGTGGATAGCCAAACGGCGGATGATGCCGGATAATTTTGTCACCACGCGCCAGGAGACGCCGGCGTTCTCGGAAACCAAAATTTCACCGCTGCTCGTGCCAGCGTAGAGCAAATTAGTATTTTTTGGATGCAAAGCCAGGCTGGTAATTTCGTTGGTTTTTTGGTCGCTGGTATAAACGGCTTTAAAAATATCGCCTTCGTTTTCGGTTTTGGCAATTGATGGCCCGGTGGCCACATAATAAATTTTGCCGTTGTTGGGGGTAATAGCCAAATCATTAACCGCGCTTGAAGGCAAAATCAAATCCCAATTATTCCCGGCGTTCCAGGTCATCCACAAGCCGCCTTCGCGGCTTAAAGCGAAAATTTTCCGGTTGTCCTGAGGCGAAAAAACCAACTGATGAATGTCAATGTCAGCCATTGTTTTACGGCTCACATGGTCGGCAAAGACTAGAACTTTTTGCTGCCAATTCTCGCCGCGATTAAGGCTGAGCCATGCGCCCGCGTCGTCAGTCACGCCCAAATTGCCCGGCGTGCAAGCCGCACCCAGAAAAGTGATGGTTAGTAAAATTGTTAATAATTTTATTTTTCTCATATTTTTTATATGTATATACAAAATATTATAAAGTTTAATTGTTTATTAGTTTAATAGTAATAAATTTTGTTTTCTAATAAACTATTAAACCTATAAACTAATAATCATATTCTCCGCGATTAAATTCCAGTTTTGGCCGCTCGAGCCGGATAAAGCTTCAAGCAAAGCGCGGATGGTTTTGGCCAGTTTGGCCGAAGGATTTTGCAAAAGCAAGGCGCGCAGTTCCGGAACAGCTTTAACGAGCCATGGCCTGACTTCTTCTTTTTCCCTGCTGCTTTGCAGCCACAACCGCAAACGTTCGCTCGCGTCCGCGCTGGCTAAATAGGGCTGGAGCAAAGCTATTTCCCCCGCCCCTGGGCTGGGATTAGCAAAATAGAGAGGCGCGGTGCGCGAAAAGATAGTTGGCAATAATAAATGCTTGTGCCCGACCAGCAAAAATACATAAGTATTGGGCACCGGCTCTTCTAAAACTTTTAAAAAAGCGTTTTGGCTGGCCTCGTTCATGCTTTCAGCGGACGCGATAATGGTCGCCTTTTGCTTGCCCGCGATTGGCGACATAGCCAGCCATTGCTTTAAATCGCGAATTTGTTCGATGCTGATATTTCCTTTTTCCGGCGAAACCTTTTGTATATCCGGATGGTCTAAGGTTTTAGCGCCAAGCAAAGAACCCAAAAAAACCTCCAATAACTTTTCCCGTCCGCTGGTTGCCGTGCCGATCAAGCTATAAGCATGGGCTAAGGTATTGTTGCGCCGACAATTCTCAAAATATTCCAATATTTCCTGATGTCCTATCATAAACAAATTATACAAGATTTGAATGGTAGCGGTCAAATCAAATAAAAACCGGCTAGCTCCCTTATCAGGAAACCCAGCCGGGCAAGAACAATAGCTTTCATTGGAATGACCGTACGCCTTGAAGCTCGACCGTACGCATCATCTTGAAAGCATGAAACAAGGAGTTCAAAGCCTGCACATAGGCCTGCGCAAACGCCTGGAAAGGATCGCTCGCTACAGCGCCGATGTTGGCCGTCGTCAGGCTGCCCAAACTCACGCGGACAGTTATTCGTTCTTGGCGCGCACCGCAGCGCCTTGCTGTCGCGGTGTTGAGAGTTTGAATTTTAACGCCAGTAACTCCAGCGCAACGGTTGGAATAATTCCCAAACCCGTTGTGACATGAAATTTTTGAATAACATGATGCTGAGACCCGGCTAGTTTCGCCAACTCCGCTTGTTCTGCCATCTTGCTCTCCATGATGACTTGCCTCCCTTAGGTTTGAAAGTGCGTAAAATAAAAATACCAGCCTTGCGGGCTAGTGTTTAGTTTCGGATTTAACAAAATTTATCCTAATCCAAACCTACCTAGCCCTAGGCTGGTTAAGAAGGATGAGGACTAAATTCTGTTGGTTATATTGCATAACTAATTGAAATGTATAGCAAAACCAATAAATTGTCAAATCTTAATTGTGAATAAATTAATTAGCCGACAAAATACTGCGCTTATAGGAATCTAAATTTTCGAGCGCTATGCCTGTGCCTTTAGCCACGCAGAGCAGGGCATCATCAGCCGTGTAAGCCGGCACGCCCGTGGCTTGGGCGATTAAGCGGTCCATATTGCGCAAGAGCGACGAGCCGCCGGAAAGCACGATGCCTTTATCAATCACGTCGGCCGAGAGTTCGGGCGGCGTGTTTTGCAAAACAGTTTTCACCGCTAAAATAATGCCTTCCAGCTCAGCCTGGATAGCCTCGGTGACATCGTCCGAGGTAACAGTGACGGTGCGCGGCAAGCCGGAAACCATATCGCGCCCGCGCACTTCCATAGACATCTTTTTTTGCAAATACAAAGCCGAGCCGATTTCTATTTTAATTTCTTCGGCTGATCTCTCACCGATAGCCAAATTATATTTGCGGCGCGTGTAATCCATAATGGCCACATCAAATTTGTTGCCGCCAATGCGGACAGAACTATTGGCCACAATACCGCCCAGCGAGATAACTGCCATTTCCGAAGTGCCGCCGCCCATATCGATAATCATGTGCCCCGAAGCCGAAGCAATCGGGATATTAGCCCCAATGGCGGCCGCGATCGGCTCTTTAATAATATAAGCCGCGCGCGCGCCAGCCGCGATGGTGGCGTCCACCACGGCCCGCCGCTCGGTGGAGGTGATGCCGGCCGGCACGGCCACCATCACCTCGGGCCGGAATAGCCGCCAGCCGCCCATGGCTTTATTGATAAAATACCGGAGCATGGCTTCGGTGGTTTTATAATCCGCGATCACGCCATGCTTCAAGGGGCGCGAAGCTACAATCGTGTCCGGCGTGCGGCCGATCATTTCTTTAGCCTCATTCCCCACGGCCAGCACGGTTTTCTCATGCAAAGAAATGGCCACCACTGACGGCTCGTTCAAAACAATCCCCCGCCCGGGGATATGAACTAAGGTGTTGGCTGTGCCCAAATCTATGCCGATTTTATTAACAAATAAGCTCATAGGCGTTAAGTCATATTAGGCGAAAGCGAGGCTTGCGTCAATGAAAAAACAAACTGGGTTTTATCCAGATAGTTAACGCTGGAAGCCTGTTAAAAATCCCTATTTTGCCAAAACAGTAAAACTTCGGTCTTCTTGTAAATTGGTTCGGCTCATAACCTGGTTTTTATCCGCTTTTTTCAAAACTGATGGATTAACACTCTCCACCGCAAACGGCAAAGCAATATCTAATTCCAAACCATGTGCCTCAGTGCCGGCTTGTTTTTGCACCAATAAGCTATAATCGCCTTGGCTGATTTTATTCACCAAACCCGCGGGCAATTTATAGTTGAAGGTTAAAGTCTCGCTGTCCTCGGGCTCAATGGAAATAAACGTGCCGAACACGGTTTTGCCGTGGCTGTCGGTAATGGCCAAAGGTTCTTCGTTGCCTTCGGCCGTGATAAGAGTCGAACCCAGCGGCACATACAAACGGGTATAAGTCCGGTAGCGCGTGGTCTTCCAATCGAACTTGCCTTGGTTGGTATAAGTAATTTTTACGGTGGCTATGAGGGACCGGTCTTTGGCTTCCGGGCGCAAACTATAGCTGATGGTGC
>CAYILY010000058.1:0-4640 GCA_964364395.1 uncultured Gammaproteobacteria bacterium
GCCGGCAGTGACAAAACTACTATTATTGAAGGCAAAGGCGACAAAGCCAGTATTGAGGGCCGCATTGCGGAAATTAAGAAAGAACTGGAACTGGCTGATTCTAATTATGACAAAGAAAAGCTCCAAGAACGTTTGGGTAAATTAGGCAAAGGCGTGGGGGTCATTAAAGTTGGCGCCGCGACCGAGACGGAAATGGAAGAGAAAAAGCATCGCATTGAAGACGCCTTAGAGGCCACCAAAGCCGCCATTGAAGAAGGCATTGTGGCCGGCGGCGGCGTGGCTCTCTTGCGCGCTATTTCTTCGCTCGACAAGATTAATGCCGAAGATGAAGACGAAAAAGCCGGCATCTCGATTGTGCGCCGCGCCTTAGAAGAACCAATTCGCCAAATCGCCACTAACGCCGGCAAAGACGGCAGTGTGGTGGCTGAAGAAGTGAAAAAGCAGTCCGGTGCTTTTGGCTATAACGCCCGTTTGAATAAATATGAAGACATGATCAAAGCCGGGATTGTCGACCCAACCAAGGTGACGCGCTCGGCTTTGCAGAACGCGGTCTCCATTGCTTCGATGTTTTTGACTACCGAAGCCGTGGTGACCGATATTCCCGAGAAAAAAGATGACCATGGCCACGGTGGCATGGGCGGCGGGATGGGTGGGGGAATGGGCTACTAATACACGAAATTCACGAATATAAACACGAAGGGCACGAACCAAAAGTTTGTGCCTTTTCGTTAGCGCTTATTTGTGTTATTATTGGTGTATAATTAGTGTTTTTTATGAAAAGAACCAAAATCGTCTGCACCATCGGCCCGGCCTGTGAGTCGGTCGAAAAGATAAAGCAATTAGCTGAAGCCGGCATGAATGTGGCGCGCTTGAATTTTTCGCACGGCAGTTATGCCAGCCACGCCCATTTAATTAAAAATATTCGCCAGGTGGCCAAAGCGCGGCGCGAGCCGATTGCCATTATGCAAGACTTGCAGGGTCCGCGCATCCGTTTGGGCAAACTGCCGCCGGACGGCATTGCTATTAAGCGCGGCGACAAAGTGGTGCTGGTGCCGGAAGAAAAAGTGGCCAGTTTTAAAAGCGCCAAAGGCGCCATTGTCTTGCCCACGCAGATTGCTTTGCAAAAAATTGTCAAAAGCGGGGAAACAGTTTTAATCAAAGACGGCTTGGTCCGCCTTAAGGCGGAAAAAGTTAACAGCGAGGCGGTATGGGCCACGGTGGAAGAAGGCGATACTTTAACTTCGAACCGCGGCATTAATTTGCCGGAATCCACTTTGCCGGATGTGGTGCTGACCGCTAAAGACAGGCAGGATGTGAAGTTCGGTTTGAAACAGCAGGTCGATTGGATCGCGCTGTCGTTTGTGCGCCATGCCAATGACATTAAAATTTTGCGCAAAATGTTTCCGCGCTGGGGCGCTTATCGGCCGCGCATTGTGGCTAAAATCGAGCGGCCCGAGGCGGTACAGAATTTCGCGGAAATTCTACAGGAGGCGGATGGCATTATGGTGGCCCGCGGCGATTTAGGCATTGAACTGCCGGCCCAGGATATTCCTTTAATCCAAAAACAGTTGATCCGCGACTCACTGCTCGCGGCCAAGCCCGTGATTGTGGCCACGCAAATGTTGGAAAGCATGATTACCAACCCGCGCGCCACGCGCGCCGAAGTTTCGGATGTGGCCAACGCGGTGATCGACCAAGCGGATGCCTTAATGCTTTCCGGGGAAACCGCTTTTGGGAAATACCCGATTGAAGCTTGCCGCACCATGGCGGAAGTGATTATCAAAACCGAGGGCTCGAAATTTGATATTGTGCCTCTGCATGAAACCAAGAGCCCGGCCGCGCCGGAACTTTTAGCGCATACTATTTCAGAGGTGTCCAAGCTCGACCAGATCAAAGCCATTATTGTCATGTCCTCATCCGGCCGCAGCGCCCAGCTGGTGGCAGGCGAGCGCCCAGCCGCGCCGATTCTGGCTTTAACGCAAAACGAGCTGACGCGGCGCCAGCTGGCCATGGTTTGGGGCGTGCAGCCGGATTTATTAAAGCGGTTTGATAATATTGACGATTTGTTTGTCGCGGCCATTAAATTAGCCAAAAAAGTTTTGAAAATCCAAAGAGGCGATAAAATCATCATTGCCTCCGGCCACCCAACCGGGCCGCACGGGCATTTGAATTTGTTGAAAATCCACACAATATAAAATTAGTGCACCTTCACTCTTTATAAGGAGGCAGAGCCATGGCAGCTATCCGCTGTTATTGCCAGCGGGCCGGACCGACCGACCCGGTAGGGCAGGACATCGAGCCTTTTGGCGTCCTGGTTGAGGATATCGCCGAACGGCCGCGCGGCTTGCCGGACGCGGACGAGGCGGATTTGCTCAAAAGCATCCAGCAAGGCTTGGATGGCGTCAGCGCTTTTTTGACCCTGCTATCCGCGTACAAACAAACCATCTTAGCGGTGGCCAAGCGCTGCCAAGATTGGCAAATGCGCAAGTACGGGTATCCGGTAGGGGAGCGAGAAAAGGAAAAGCAAATGGCGGAATTGGAAGCCCAAGGCGAGTTGGGGTTTGTGCACGCGATCAGGGGATACAACCCGGCAACTTGCCGGTCGTTTGCCAGCTGCGCTGTCGAGTGCGTCAAAGAAGCCATCGGGTTTTTGTTGCTGCCGGGGAGGGCAGGCTATCATGGCAATCTCGCCAACTGAAGAAAAAAAGGGGATGGACCAAAACATTTGCGCCATCCCCTTTCAATTTAGGGCGTTTTTTGTTAAACTGAAAAACCATCCGTTATTTGACACCAGTTTTACCTTCGTTTATAATGTAAAGCGGATAAAATAAAGTAAAACTTATGAATAATACTAAACTTTCCAGCAAGCATCAGATTGTCGTGCCCAAAGCCGTGCGGCAAATGATGAAACTCAAAGCCGGCATGAATGTATCTCTTTACGCGCTTGACGACAACCGGGCGATTTTACTCAAGCAGCCCAAGAATTATGTCCAGGCGCTGGAGGGGTTGGGGCAAGAAGTTTGGCGTTCGCTCGGCGGCGCTGATAAATATATTAAAGACCTGCGGGCAGATCGCGCTCTATGAAGCAAATAGTCGGCGTTGATTCGGTTATTTTTATTTATCTCTTGGAACGGAATCAAGAATTTTTGTCCGGGGCGAGGAGTGTTTTGGAAGCTGTGGAAAGCGGGGAATCAATCGCGGTGATGGCCAGTATTGGCATGGTGGAAATATTAACCGGACCGAAAAAACAGGGCCGTTTTGATTTGGCGCGCTACTATCGGGAATATCTGTCCGGCTTTCCTAATTTGACGATTAAAAATATGAGCGAGCCGGTGGTGGAATTGGCTTCGGATTTATGCGCCCGTTATAATCTTAAGGCCATGGATGCCATTCATGTGGCCACGGCCATTGATTTCGGGGCCGAGAAATTTATTACCAATGATAAGGGTTTAAAAAAAATCAAAGAAATTAACATTGAGTTTTTGTAAATGGAGAGGTCGCATAGTGGTCGATTGCGCACGCTTGGAAAGCGTGTGTACCGCAAGGTACCGAGGGTTCGAATCCCTCCCTCTCCGCCAGACTACGCCCTAATGGGCTTCGTCTGGCAGGCCAAGTTATTTTATGAAAATCGAGCAAAATATTTCCCTAGCTGAATACACCACTTTAGGCCTGGGCGGACAGGCTCGGTATTTTTGCGTGGCCAAATCCACTACTGACATCAAAGAAGCTTTGGCCTATGCTCGGGAGAATAATTTAAATATTCATGTTTTGGGCGGGGGCAGTAATACAATTTTCCCGGACAAGGGTTTGGAATGCTTGGTTATTAAAATTGAATTAATGGGTGTGTCGTTTACTGATGTGGACGAACAGGTATTAGTCACCGCTGGCGCCGGGGAGAGTTGGGATGATTTGGTTAAAGCTTGTGTAGAGAAAGGCTTAGCGGGTATTGAATGTTTATCTGGCATTCCGGGTTTGGTCGGCGCCACGCCCGTGCAAAATGTGGGCGCTTATGGCCAGGAAGTCAGCCAGACCATTGCCGTGGTTAAAGCCATTGCGGTGGCCACTGGCGAAGAAGTTAAGTTTATAAATACTAATTGTGAATTTAATTATCGCACCAGCCGCTTTAAAACCCGCGATTTAGGGAAGTATATTATTACTGAAGTTAATTTTGGTTTAAACAAAAACGGCGAACCAAGCATTAAATATCCGGAATTAAAAAATGCCGTAGCCGCCAAACTAGGGGATAAATCACTCGGCACTGGAGTCGAGTCTTTGCAACTCGTGCGCGAGACAGTACTGGAATTACGCGCCAAAAAATCCATGGTCATCAAAGCTGGCGACCCAAATGCTCGGTCAGTCGGTTCATTTTTTACCAACCCGATTGTAAGCGAAGCTGATTGGGAAATTTTAAAACAGCGCTGGCAAGACGATAAAGGCGCGGGCGCGATTCCAATTTATCCGGCCGACGGCAAGATGAAAATCTCCGCGGCCTGGCTGGTGGAGCACGCTGGCTGGGAGAAAGGTTATGCCGAGAATGGGGTGGGTATTTCCAGTAATCATGCTTTGGCTTTAGTTAATACCAATGGCAGTACGGAAAAGTTATTGGCCTTAGCCGCAAAGATTGAGAAAAGCGTATTTGA
>CAYILY010000059.1:0-4478 GCA_964364395.1 uncultured Gammaproteobacteria bacterium
TTGCCAAAAATTTCAAATGCCCGGGGGGGTTTAAACTTTACAAGGCATTTTTATTTAAATCTTTATCGGTTACTCGTTTTAAAAAATCCGCAATGCTCACAAATCGGCCTTTGGTTTTCCGCTCTTCAATGATAGCGGAGACAATATGGCTGCCGATATTTTTAATGGCATTGAGGCCAAAGCGCACGGTTTTGTCGTCCACCACCGTAAAGGTGGCAAAACTGGCATTAATATCCGGCGGCAAGACGCTGATGCCCATTTCCTGGCACTCGGCAATGGCTTCGGCCACTTTGGCAATGTCATCGCTTTCCGCGGTCATAACCGCGGCCATGAATTCCGCGGTGAAGTGAGCTTTTAAATAAGCGGTTTGGTAGGCCACAATGCCGTAGGAGGCGGCGTGCGCTTTGTTAAAGCCATAGGCCGCGAACGGCTCGATCAATTGCCACAAAGCCTGGCCGGTGGCTTTCGGTAATTTACTGTGGCTGACGCAGCCTTCGATAAACTTGTCTTTTTGCTTGGCCATTTCAGCCGGAATTTTTTTGCCCATGGCTTTGCGCAATTTATCCGCTTCCTCCCAGTTGTAGCCGGCAATGTCAATGGCGATGTAAAGCACATCGTCTTGGTAGGTGATAATGCCGTAGGAATCTTTTAAAATGGTTTGCAGTTGCGGCACCAGATAAGTGATTTTATTGGCATCATGCTTGCGGGCGATAAAATCTGGAATCGATTCCATTGGCCCGGGGCGGAAGAGCGCCACCATGGCCATGATGTCCGTGATTTTGCTGGGTTTTAATTCCACCAAATAGCGGGTCATGCCCGAACCGCCCAGCTGGAACAAGCCCATGGTGCGGCCTTGGGATAAAAGTTCAAAAGTTTTGGCATCATCAAACGGCAAGTTGTCGATGTCCACAGTAATATTTTTGGTGGCTTGAATCAGATCGCGGGCCAAGCCCAAGATAGAAAGATTGCGGATGCCCAAAAAGTCCATTTTTACCAGGCCGGTGTTTTCTACGGCATGCATTTCGTATTGGGTGATAATTTTATCCCCGCCGGTTTCGCGCTGTAAGGGCGTAAATTCATTCAAGTCAGTGGGGGAGATAACCACTCCGGCGGCATGGACCGAAGGGTGGCGGGCCGAACCTTCGACTTTTTGGGCAATGGCGAGTAGTCGGCGCACATCGCTTTCCGCGTCATGCAAAGTTTTTAATTCCGGCGACTCTTGCAAGGCGCGTTTAATGGTCATGGGAAAGCCTTGTTTGCCGGTGGGGATTAACTTAGAAATCCGGTCGCAAAAAGCGTAAGGATAGCCTAAAGCCCGGCCCACATCGCGCACCGCCCCGCGCGCCATCATGGTGCCAAAGGTACAAATTTGCGCCACCTTGTTCTCGCCATACTTTTGCCGGACATAAGCCAAAACATCATCGCGCCGGTTATCCGCGAAATCCATATCAATATCCGGCGCACTCGGGCGGAAAGGGTTTAAAAACCGTTCAAACGGCAGATTAAATATCATGGGGTTGACGGTGGTGATGCCAATGGCGTGCGAAACCAGCGAGCCGGCGGCACTGCCGCGCGTGGTGGAGATAATGCCGTTTTGGCGCGCCCAGTTAGTGTAATCAGCCACAATCAAAAAGTAGGCGGCATAAGCTTTGGTTTTTACAACATCTAATTCATAATCTATCCGTTTTTGGTATTCTTCAGAAATAGAGCCATACTTGTCTTTTAGGCCTTGTTCGGTTAAGTCGCGTAAATATTCGTCCATAGTTTTGCCCTCGGGCAAAGGAAAGATTGGAAAATAGAATTTGCCTAAGTCCAGTTTAATGTCACACTTCTCGGCCAAGGCCACGGTGTTGTCAATTACTTCCGGATTATCCGGAAAAGCGGCGCGCATTTCCTCTTCGCTTTTCATGGACAAATCCACGTCCGTCATTTTTAGGCGGTCGGTGGCATCCACGGTTTTGCCGGTCTGCACGCAGACCAGAATATCCTGCGCCTCGGCATCGAGCGGGGCAATATAGTGCGAATCATTGGTGGCAATGGTGGGCACATTATATTCTTTAGAGAGTTCCAGTAAAATTTTATTCAATTTGATTTGTTCCGGTATTTCCGGGTGGTCCTGCACTTCTAAATAAAAATTGGCCTCGCCAAATATGGCCTGGAATTCTTTAATCGCGGCCACGGCTTTATCAATCTGGCCGTTCATAATATGCCGGGGCACTTCGCCCTGCAAACAGCTGGAGGTAGCGATAATGCCGGCGCCGTATTCTTTTAGTAATTCTTTGTCAAAACGGGGTTTATAATAAAAACCTTCCAAATGCGCGCGGCTGGAAAGCTTCATCATGTTTTTGTAGCCTTCCAATGTCCGGGCCAGCAGTATTTGGTGGTAAGGCTTTTCGCCGCTTTTCCTATCGAGCCGGCTCCCGGGCGCTAAATAGCCTTCGAACCCGATAATGGGCTTTATCCCGGCTGCCAGGCATTTTTCGTAAAACTCAATGGCGCCATACATCACCCCATGGTCCGTCAAAGCCAAAGCCGGCGAGCCCAGTTCCTTGGCGCGCTTAATCATGTCGTCGATCTTAGGCAGACCGTCGAGTAATGAATAGTGGGAGTGGCAATGAAGGTGGACGAAGGACATAATTTCCAATAACTAAATTAAGTGTTGCCTCGACGTTAGGGAGAGGCCCCTTGTTTGATATTGCTTATATTGTATAAGGGTTCCCTCCTTGGGGTCGGGAAAACAACTGCATTATTCTTGTTCTTTTTTCTTTCGAGACGGCTTTTTAGTGGAGTTTATGTTCCATGTTTTTAAGTGTTCCGCCATTTCCTGGATGCCGCGCGCCGCGAGTGAAAAGACCGCGCCGCCAACTTGCAGTTTTTCGCGCACCAGTTCAATTACTTCCCAAAATTTTTCCACCCGTTTGCGCACATCATGCGTCACAGCGTGCACATCGCGCAAGTTTAAAATTAAATAATAGAGCGCCCAGCTGGTAAAAATCGCTACCAATAAAGCCGCTAGGGCTAGGGATAAATGCAAGACGTCGAGGGTGTTTTCAATGGGGATATTTAACATATTTATTTTAGTTATTTATTGTTCCATTATAGCATAGTGTTCCCTGGGGCAAAATGTGGTATAATAAAGGCGAAAAGTTTATTAGTTTAATAGTTTATTAGTGAAGAAAGTCCAAGGAGTATCACGGGTTGTTTAAAAATAAACCAATAAACCAATAAACTATTCAACTTTTTCATGGTTATCCAGCAATATCAAGATCCCAGAGTAGGGAAATATTTAAAATACGGCTATTGGTACCAAGCGCATCGCGGCCAACTGCGCAACTTTGAGCGCAATCTTATAATTGGCGCGTTGGCAGTAATCTGGGGAATTTTCGCCTGGCATGCCTATAATTTTGCTTTGTCGCAAAGCCAGTATAATCAAGTGCTTAATGATTTGACGCAAAATCGCGTGGATGTTTTGGCTGTGCAGCAAGCGCGCGCCGTGGCGCCTTTACAATTTGGGAGCGTGGCCGTGTTGCCGGGCGAAACCCAAACGCGCGCGGATTTTATGCTCCTGGCCGAGAACCCCAACCCTAACTGGAACGTGGTGGTTGATTATATTTTCACTTGGCCGGGCGGGCAGACCACCAGTGAAAGAGCGGCGATTTTGCCAGAGTCTAAAGCCGTGCTCTCGACGCGCGGGGTAACGGTCAATAGTTTGCCGGAAGCAGCGGAATTGCAAGTGGTGGCTACAACTTGGCGGCGGATGCGCACTAGCGCGGAAAAAGAGAGGGTGCTGGCCGTGAAAAACGGCATTATTATCGACAGCCCGGTGGCCGCGAGCGAGGGCAGCCGCGTTATGGCGGCTTATATTGTTAAAAATCAAACAATCTACGATTGGCTGACCCCGCGCTTTACGGTGGTGCTATACCAAGGCGAATATCCGGCCGCTATTGGGGTTAATGAAATACCGCAGCTTCTCTCCGGCGCCGAAGAAGCCATTGAATACCGCTGGCTGCAGCCTTTGTCCGGCGGATTTTCGGCCGAAGTTTATCCGGTATTAAACCCGTTTGACGAATCGTCTTTCCGTTTGCCGAGCGGAGGCAATTATGCGCTTTAAGTTTTTGCAGCTCTGGCGTAATATTGATTGGTGGCTTCTCGGCAGTGCCGCGGCTTTGGCCATTTTCGGCTTGCTTCTAATTTATAGCCTGACCGGCTCGCCGGAGCGGCTGTTTTTAAAGCAGCTTTTATTTGTCGGCTTGGGCCTGGGGTTGGTGTTTTTTGTCCAAGGCTTTGACAAGCATTTTTGGCGCAACGTTTCATTGGTTTTTTACGTGGTGACAGTTTTGGTTTTAGCCGGGTTGCTGTTTTTTGGCGCCACCACGCGCGGCATCCGCGGCTGGCTGTATTTGGGGCCCATTGCCATTCAGCCGGCCGAGTTTGCCAAAATCGCTTTAGTGCTTTTTTTGGCCACGACTTTGGAAAAG
>CAYILY010000060.1:0-4398 GCA_964364395.1 uncultured Gammaproteobacteria bacterium
GCACGGAAAGCTATCCTATCAATTGCACGGGCCCGGGCGGGTCAATGCCGGATTCAGTCACGGTCAATCCGGTTCCGGTCACGCCCGCTAATTTGCGCGTTACTTCGGCCAGCCCCTATGTCAAGGGCAACACCATTGCTTTTGCCTGGTATGCAGCTCCGGCCGCCAGCTTTTATAACGTCACTTTTTATGCCAATGGCAATAATGTGGGCCAGTCCCAGCCCAGCCCGGCTTATGGCACGGCTATCTCCTACAGCAATACCGCCAATATTAACACCCTGGGCCTGGCCGTGACAGCCTGTCGGTCATCAGGGATTTGCAGCGCTCCAACCGCCATCCTGACCGTGAATCTCTCTGACCCGACGCCGGCCAACACCACTTCTACCAGCGTGAATACAACCTCGGGCAGCACATCGGGATATTCCGGAAGTTTAGACAGCCCGACTGATGTGCAATATATCCGGCTGCCGACGTCCACCAGCGACCAAGTTTACCGGCTGCAAACATCAGGCAGTATCACGCCGACCATGGCCATTGTGGATGCCAATGGCAACAATATAGTGCCAGCCTCGGCCAGCGACATTCAAATCAGCGGCTCGACCGCCACTTTCAAAGTGCCGGCCAATGCGGCTTATTATGTAAAGTTCACCGGCGCGTCCGGCAGTTTCACTTATACTTTTAAACGTTTCCGCAACTTCCCTTATTACGAAGGACAATAATTATGAGCATATTATCTGGCATGTTCAAAAACAAAGTATCGTCTTATTTGGGGGTGGATTTAGGCACTGGCAGTATTAAAGTGGCGGAGCTGGAAAACGTGGGCGGCCGCGCGCGGCTGGTCACTTACGGCTTGGCGGAAGTGGAAACCAATGTATCGCGCGATGACGCCAAAGGGAGCGTTGAAGAAATTGCCGCCATCTTCAAGCAGCTTTTGGATAAAGCCCATGTCCGGTCGCGGGTGGCGGTGGCGGCTTTGCCGAATTTTTCGGTGTTCAGTTCGGTGATATCTTTGCCGGAATTGGGGCCCAAGGAATTAGCCGAGGCCATTCAATGGGAAGCTAAAAAATTCGTGCCCATGCCGATTGAAAATGTGGTTTTGGACTGGAAAGTTATTGACCAGAAGCCCGAAGAAAAAAAAGAAAAAAACCCTGAAGCCGCGCCGCCGCCGGGCGATGGCAAAAAAATGGCGCGGATATTATTAACCGCCGCCCCCAAGCACTTGGTAGAAAGATATGTTAATATATTTAAATTGGCGGGCGTTAGCTTGTTGAGCCTGGAAACTGAATCTTTTGCTTTGGGCCGCAGTTTGGTCGGCAATGATCCCTCGCCCATACTGATCGCTGATGTCGGTTCCTTGACTACGGATTTAACGGTCATTGAAGGCGGCGTGCCGCTGCTCTCGCGCAGTATTGATGTGGGCGGAAAAACCGTAACGCGAGCCATTGCCGCGAGCATGGGCATTGATGAGGCGCGGGCGGAACAATTCAAGCGCGATGTGGGCATGGGCGCGGCCTTAGAGCCGAGCGGCGATGGGGTGGGGCAGATGATTGCTACCAGTTTTGCGGCCGTGGTGAACGAAATGAAATATTCCCTGGGTTTATATCAAGGCCAAGGCAGAACAAAAATTGAGAAGATTTTAATTACTGGCGGCAGCGCGTTTTTGCCTTCATTGCCGGAATTTTTAACCCAATCCCTGGGTGTCAAGGCCTATATCGCCAATCCTTGGGCGCGCGTCTCTTACCCCAAAGATTTAAGTGAAACTTTAGACCAATTAGGGCCGCGCATGGCCACAGCTGTTGGTTTAGCAATGCGGGAAATAGTTTAAAATGCCACCAGACAAAAACCAAAATATAAATTTAATCCCCAGCGACCTGGAGCGCAAGCGCCAGGTGATTAAACAAGTTCTGGCTAAAGCGCCGCAAGAATACACGGCCGCGCAGAATGGCGCACTAAAAGAAAAAAAATCTTTTTGGTCGCGTTTATTCGCGCCTAAGCCAAAAAAGCCTAAAGCTGATAATGCTTTGAAAATTTCCGTTATCAAGCCGTTACGCCTGCCGACCCGGCCGAAAACCGCCAAAGAGCCGGCGCCTAAGGTTGCTCCCATGCCAGAGGTTAAAGAAGCCGCGGCGAAAAAGGTGGAAATGACAACTGCTTCTGACGGCGGCGAAAAAGGAGCGGGGAGTGGCGATGATTTTGGGGTAAATTTGCTGTCCGGCGAATATGCCCAAGCTTTTACCCAGAAAAATCAAACAGCATTTTTTGCTTACGCGGCCGGCTCCGCCGTGGCGCTGGTGGTAGTGGTTTACCTGGGTTTGCACTTATACCAAATGCAAAAAGCCGGCCAGGTCGAGCGCTCGCAAGCAGCCAATGTTGAGCTAGAGGGCGCGATTAATTCTTTTAATGATCTTGATAAAGAAGATAAGCTCTTGGGGCGCAAGGTAGGAGTGATAAAGGAATTATTAGTGGCCCATATTTCCACGCGGTCATTTTTAGAAAAACTCGAGTCAGTGACTATTCCGGAAGTGACCTTTTTGGCTTTAGCGGCTTCGCAAGAAGGCGGCGTAACTGTTACGGCCCGCGCTACCAGTTACACTACTTTGGCGCGCCAATTAGCGGTTTTGCAGGAAAGCGCGCCCTGGATTAAAGAATTGAGCGTGGCCGCGGCCTCGCTGGTGCGATCAAAAGAAGGCGCCGAAGAGGGCGTGGAGTTTGACATGGTGATGAAAGTGGATCCGAAAATTTTTAAAGCCGAAGAAAGTAAATAAACATGCCCGAACCAATTACTAACAAACCAGCCCAGCTCGGCACCGCGCCTGTGAGCAAGCCCAAAGCATCTTTTATGGCCGGCTGGTTTTTGCAATACTATAAATTGGCCACATTGGCGGCTTGTTTGGTGATAATGCTTTTGGGTTATTTTTTGCTCATTGCGCCGAAAATCAGCACTGTGCAAAATATTGCCAACACGGTTTTGCAAAAAGAAGAGGCCAAGCAGGCGGCGTTAAAAAAACGCATTGAATATTTGGTAAATTTGGAAGCCGCGCGCCAGCAGATTTCCAACGACGATATCGCGCGGATTGGCTATATGCTGCCTTCGGAGCCGGGGGTGCCGGAACTTTTAGTCAGCCTGGAGAGCATTAGTGTTGAAAGTTTTGTAAAATTTGAAAATATCCAATTTTCCAAACTTGATGCCGACCCCGGCCGGCCGGGAAGCGCGCCAACAAAAGGCAGCGCTGTGCCGGGCGGAGCCGAGGCCATCGAAATCCAGTTAACGGTCGGCAATACTCCTTATAGCAATGTTAAAACTTTAGTGTCGAATATCGAAAAAAGTTTGCGCCTTATGGATGTGGCCGCGCTTTTATATTCGCCAGCGGCAAAATCTTATAGTTTAACAGTGCGTAGCTATTATTTACCCTAACTATGGCTTTAGTCAGACGTAAAATTTCTTCAAAAAAACAAATAGTTTTAACCGCCGCTGTAGTGGGTTTATTTGCCTTAACTTTTGGCTTGGCCTACATTTATTTATTTAAGAAGCCGCCGGTTAGTGCTATATCAGAAGAAGAGTTAATTTTTGGCAAAAAGAACGATTTAACCGCGCCGCCTCCGCAGCGCAGCGGCTTGAACGCCTTAGAAGATTTAAACAAATCCAGTACCGCTAGAGGGTTAAAGAAATTTGGCAATTGGCCATTGCCGGTCGAGCCCCACGGCCGGGCCGATTTGTTCGCGGCCCCGAGCGCGGATGAGGAATAAATTATGCAGAATCCTTTTTTACAATATTTAATTTCGATTAAAGCCCTCAAAGCCGAGGAAGCGGAGATAGTTTTGGCTTTGCACGAAAAAGGCGGCCAGGAAATAGAAGTTTTGCTGGCCGATAAAAAATATTTAGATGATGAAAAACTGTTGGCTAAAAAGGCAGAATTTTACCATTTGCCGGCTGCTGATTTAAGCGCGCAGACCATTGCCCGTTCGGTTTTAGAATTATTGCCCAAGGAAATCATCACTAATTACCAAATCGTGCCGTTCGCTTTTAGTGATAATAAAATCCAGGTGGCCATGCTGAATCCGGAAAATTTGAAGGCGCGCGAAGCCGTGGATTTTTTGGCGCGCCAGCAGGGCCGGGATACGGCATTTTATGTTATGACGGCCACGGGTTTAAAGCACACCCTGGAACAGTATGGCAATTTAACGAGCGAAGTTAAAGAAGCCCTGGGTTACGCGGACCAGGCGGAAAAAACCGAAAAGAAAAAATTGACCGAAGAAAAAGGTTTGGAAGAAAAGAAGATGGATTTTGCCAAGATCTGGGGGTATGGTGCCTTTGCAGCAGCTTCTTTCTCTTCTTTTCTCTTTGATCATACGTTCTTACTCTATCTTCTTTTATTCTTTGTGTGTTTTAAGGTAGTG
>CAYILY010000061.1:0-4350 GCA_964364395.1 uncultured Gammaproteobacteria bacterium
AAAGCTTTAGTGATATTGGTCAGGCCATGGCCGCCGGCTTTCCAATCCGGAAAAATATAGCCGTTGACGTTCAAGCCGCCCTGGCTTAAAACCGTTAAATTAGCATTGGCCACCCCCTCTTCCAAAGCGGCCGCGCCCACAATAATTTTAAAAGTCCAACCCGAAGGGTATTCGCCCGACACCGCGCGGTTGTAAAGCGGCCGGTGCGGATCATCCAGCAGGGCTTGGTAAGACGCGCTATCTATGCCGCGGCCGAACAATTCGTTATCAAACCCCGGGTAGCTCACCAAGGCCAGCACCGCGCCGCTGCGCGGATCCAGCGCCACCACGCTGCCGCCCGGCGTTTTTAAGCGCTTGACCACTGCTTCTAACTCGCGCCAAGCCAGCGCCTGCAAGCCATTATCAATGTTTAAATAAACATTGTAGCCTGGCACCGGCGCTTGGCGATCAATAGCTTTAATTTCTTTGCCCAAAGAATCGACTTCTTCCAAAGCCGCGCCCGGCCGGCCATGGAGCAATGGCTCATAAGTTTTTTCGATGCCGATTTTTCCGACATACTCGTTTAATTCATAGCCCTCACCCTTGAGCTGCTCGTACTCTTCTTTGGCAATTTTGCCGGTATAGCCCAAAATATGCGCCAAACTCTCGCGCTCTTGATAGGCGCGGCGCTCAATCGGCCGGACGGAAATGCCTTGCCAATCTTTGGCTTTGCCCTCTAAAACCACGGCTTGCTCCTGCGTGAGGCCCCGCATCAATTCCACGCTTTGGTAGCTGGTGCGCGGGACTTTGGCAAATAATTCCACTAAATCAAAATGGTCGGTTTTTACCACCGCGGTTAATTCATTAAAAATTTTATCTTCTTCTTCTTGTTTTTTAGGCAAATCGCCGGGCACGACAAATAAGCCAAAATCCGGCACATTATAAGCCAGCCTTTCGCCGGCCCGGTCAAAAATCACGCCCCGCGGCGCGGCAATAGTGGTGGCACGGATGCGGTTGTTTTCCGCCACGCCGAAATATTCCTCGCCGCGCAAAATTTGCAAATAATACAGCCGGCCCAGCAGCAAAATAAAAAACAGCACCGCGGCGTAAAACAATACGCTGTTATTTTGGAATTTAGCCCAAGAATGGCGCGGGTGCTTGCGGTAAGATTCGGCCACTAAAATATCGCCGTCCACAAATAATTCTCCGCCCGCGAGGCCCCGGTCGCGAATATCGCCGCCAGCTTCTTTAATAATAAAAGGGTCGCGTTTCATAAAAAAATTAACGGCGGATTAAAAACCAACGTTTGGCAATTAAATCAAACCGCGAGAACAAATAATTGATTACAGCCACAGCGCCCAACGTAGCCAGGCTGGAAACAAAAATGCTAGCTATATTCCCCCACCCCAGCAAACTGCCAGCCGCCGCGCCGACCCACCAATAATTTAACAAATTATAAAACAAAGCGCTGAATTTAACGGTTAAGCTTAAAATAAAGGTTAGCATCCAAACCGCGCCCGGCCGGTTTATTGGAAAAAAAGAATTAATCAAAAAACAACAAAATAAATATAACAATCCATAACCGATTACGCGCGCGCCAAACCAAGGCATGGGCATAACCAAATCTGCCGCCAAGGCGGCACTCACCGCCAACACCAAAGACAAGGCTGGCCGGCCCTGCACGAAATAAGCCACCATACCCAACACTATGAAAGAAATTTTTAATCCTCCCGGCGCGCTGGCCATAAAAAAAATATCCAGCCAAGCGATTATCACACCGATAAAAATGGCTAAAATTGCCCCCATATTAATTCTCCGGCGCCAATACGCCCACCACGCGCAAAGATTGGATTGATTCTAAAGGCTCTAAGTTGGCCCGCTTGAACAGTTCTCCTTCTTTATAATAAACACTGGCCACCCGCCCCAAAGCCAGCCCTAAAGGCGTGTTTTCCTCCAAAGGCGAAGTGACAATAATATCCCCGGCTTCCAACTCCGCGCTCTGCGGAATTAATTCCAGCGATAAGCTCAAGCCCATTTTGCCTTTAACAATGGCTTGTAAGTTCGCGTCGCGCGCCGAAGTGGCGGCCACCGCGCTGGCGCGGTCTAAAGTTAAAAGCACGGTCGCGCTGTCCGGGCGCACGGTTAACACCTTGCCGATAAACACGCCATTGCCGGAAAGCACCGGGAATTTTTCTTTAACACCCGCGTTAGAACCGCGGTTAATGGTTAATAAACTTTTTTCCGCGTCGCTCGCGAGCCAAACCACGTCGGCATTGATTACCTGGTGCCCGCTTACCCGCTCCGGCAAATTGGCTAAGGCCCGCCAGTCGCGATTTTCAGCCTGTAAATAATGCAAAGCCGTATTGGCCGCGGCTAGCTCCGCGATAATTTTTTCTTTTTCCGCCAATTTTTTTTGCAAAACAAACCCTTGGGTTAAGCCTTCCCAAGCATAAGCCGCGCCGCGGCCGGCTTTAAAAAAAACTCCGCCGCCTTTTTCCAGCGGGCCCGACAGCCAAGACAAAGCATAGCGCGCTGGAGTCAGGTTATATAATAAAATAATAACCAAGGCTATGCCCGCTAAAACTATTTTTTTATTTACCCGCCACGGCCGCGCCATGAGTAATGCCTTTCTTTATTTATATCAAAACCATATTACCTAATGATTCAACCTCTTTGAGGAGCACCGCGTCTTCCAGTAGAATGCCGGTGCCACGTACCACGGTGGTCAAGGGGTCGTCCACTAAATGCACCGGAATGGTCAGCTCCTTGGCAATCAACACATCCAAGCCGCGCAAGAGCGATGAACCGCCGGAGAGGAGCACTCCGCTTTCATGCAAATCACCCACTAATTCGGCGGGGGTGTTCTCCACCGTCGAACGGATATGCTCCACCAACGTGCGCACCGGCCGCTTGATGGCCTCGCGGATTTGGCCGTCATTAATGGCGAACTCTTTAGGCAAACCAGTTAATAAGTTGCGCCCTTTGACTTTAATTTCTATCGGCTCGGCTAAGGGCAGCACGGAGCCGATTTTAATTTTAATTTCTTCCGCGCCTTTTTGGCCGATAATAATGTTGAAATTTTCCCGGATATATTCGCGGATGGTGTTGTCAAACTCATCACCGGCCGTGCGGATGGTGTGGCCGGCCACAATGCCGGAGAGCGAAATAACGGCCATGGAAGTTTTGCCGCCGCCGATCTCGACTATCATGTGGCCGTAAGAATCCTGCAAGTTCAAACGCGCGCCAATGGCGGCCGCGATCGGCTCTTCGATCAAGTGCACTTCGCGCGCGCCCGCGCCCATAATCACGTCATTCACGGCTTTGCGCTCCACTTCGGTGATATCGAGCGGAATGTTGACAATAATGCGCGGCCGCGGCGTGACGGTAAAACTTTCGCGATGGATTTTCTCGATAAAATGCTTTATCAGCTTTTCGCAAATTTCAAAATTGGCGATCACGCCGCTTTCAATGGGCTTGATAACATCAATGTGCGGCGGCGTTTTGCCCAGCATGCGCTTGGCCTCCAGCCCCACGGCCAATAACTGGTCAGTGCGGGTATTAATGGCGGCCACCGTTGGCTCATTGATGACAATCCCCCGTTCGCGCACAAAAAACAAGGTATTGGATGTGCCTAAATCAACCCCAATATCCTTTGAGAGCCGGCCGAAAAAATTTTTAAACATAAACAGTTCCTTTGCGCGCTTCCAGCAATTAATTTGGTTTTTCTTTCGTTTCGATTTTTTTTATCGGATAATGGCAGTCCAAATGCGCCCGCCAAAACGGACAATATCGCGATAAGTTATAAATACCGCCAATAACATTAATAAAGCAAAACCAGCCCGGTGGAACCAAGCTTCCACTTCCGCGCGCGAGGGTTTGCCGCGCAATTTTTCAATGACAAAAAATACAATCCGGCCGCCATCCAAAGCCGGAAAAGGCAGAATATTGATAATCGCTAAATTAAAAGACAAAATAGCCGTAAACAGCAAGGCATAACGCCAGCCCAAAGCCACCATATCACCCGTGGCCACGGCAATGGCTACCGGACCGCCGACTTTATCGCCCACGCTCGCGCCTTGCCATAAGCTTTTAAAAATCCCGCCAAAAGCCGTCACAATGCGCTGTAAATAGGCAGCCGTACCTTGGGCGCCCATAATTATAGCCTTGTGGACGGGATATTGCACCAAGCCGACTTCGGCTAAGGCCACGCCAATCATGGCTCGATCTGGCACCACCTCATCCAAAATTTCCGGCGTAAGTTTAGCGCTCGCCGCCACACCAGACCGTTCATAATTAATAACAATCTCTTTATCTTTTAATTGGCTGATTTTGGTTTGTAAATTTTTTAAACTATCAGCCAGTTGGCCGTCA
>CAYILY010000062.1:0-4324 GCA_964364395.1 uncultured Gammaproteobacteria bacterium
GAGCGTCTGCCTGTCACGCAGAAGGTCACGGGTTCGAGTCCCGCCGTCCCCGCCAGTACAACATCGTAAGACCAATGGCCATGAGCCCCAAACTTACTACCGCCGGCCAGCGATAACCCAGTACCATTGGCGTTTGATTGATCCGCAAAGCTTCTACTAAAAACCGGCCTAAAGAATATAAACTAATATAAAGCCAAAATACTAAGCCATCTCGGTTGGGGGTGGTTATTTTTTTCCGCCAAAAATAATATAACACCCCTAAAACCAAAAAATCCCACAGCGATTCATAAAGGAACGTGGGGTGGAAATAATTATAATTGATAAAGTCCGCCGGGCGATTTTGGATGGCAATCGGTATGCCCCAAGGCAAATTGGTCGGATAGCCAAATAATTCTTGATTAAAATAATTCCCCCACCGCCCCAAGGCCTGGCCCAAAATTAAAGGCAAACTGAATAAATCGGCCAACGCCCAAAAAGATGCTTGGTGTTTGCGGGCGTAATAATACAAAGTTAAAACCCCGGCCGCGAGGCCGCCGTGGATAGCCAGCCCGCCTTCCCACACCGCGATAATCTTGGCCGGGTTTTGCGCGTAATACAGCCAATCGCCCAAAACATGATAAACGCGCGCGCCAACTAAACCCCAGATGATTAAATTAGAGTAAGCTGCGGCAATTAATTCCGGATCAAGCTGGCGCTGTTTGGCCAGTTTTATTGCCAAGCCATAACCCAGCAAAATTGCCAGCGCTAAAATCAAGCCATACCAATGGATGGAAATAGAACCAACGGTAATTAAGATTGGCTCGGGATTATAAGTATGGAAAAAATTTAGCATTATTGCTTGGCTGGAGTAGTAGTGCTTAATTTGCCAACTTCCGCGCCAATCAAACTTGATAAAGCCTGCCAATTTTGCACCAATTCTCCGTTCAAAAAAAATGTGGGCGTGGAATTAATTTTGCGCCTCTCCCCTTCTTGCATATCAGCCTGCACCACGCGGGCTTTAGCGCGGCTTTTCAAGCAAGCGGCAAAAAAATCTTTATTCAAGTCGGTTTCATCAGCCAGCCTTAACAAAGTCGCCTGGCGCAAATCTTTTTGATTTTTGAATAATAAATCATGATATTCCCAAAACTTGCCCTGGTCATTGGCGCATTCCGAAGCTAGGGCCGCGGAAAAAGCATTGGCATGGATGGATAAAAGCGGGAAATGGCGGTAAGAAAAAGCGATTTTATCGCCATAGGTTTTTAAAATCTGGCTAACCGTCGGCTGGGCCGCTCCGCACGCCGGGCACTGAAAGTCGCTAAACTCTTCGAGCACAATTGACGATTTTGGATCGCCTTTGATTGGCCGCGGCGAATCTATATTGGCATATTGCGGCTGGGATTTGGCATACCAAACAGACAAAACTACTACTCCTGCCAATATTAACAATAAAATAATTGTTGATTTTCTAGACATAATCTATTATTAATGACAAATATCAAAACTCAAATGCCAAATGAAATCCTAAACCCTAACGTCAAATTACTCTTTAGACATTTAGTCATTTGACATTCATTTGAACTTTGGACTTTGACATTTGGATTTTTTATTTAATTATAATTTCATTCCTCGGCTTCACTCCTCTAACCAAAACATCCAGTATATTATCACTAGCAATTTTTGCCATCTGCGCCCGCGCCGCGAAAGTGGCCGAAGCTATGTGCGGCGTTAATATTACATTGTTTAACTTAGACAAGCCAGCAACCAATTTAGGCTCAAACTCGAACACATCCAAACCCGCGCCCGCGATGGTTTTGGAGCGCAACACCCGCACTAAAGCTTTTTCATCAATCACCGGCCCGCGCGCGGTGTTTATTAAATAAGCCGTCTTTTTCATCAGTTTAAACTGCTTGTCCGAAAGCAAATGCTTAGTCGCTGGCAAAAGCGGTACGTGCAATGAAACAAAATCCGCTTTCGATAAAACTTCAGGTAAAGGCATAAATTTCGCTTTCCGCTCTTTTTCAATCTGCTCATTGCGCACCACATCATAATAAATAATGTCCATGCCAAAACCCTGCGCCGCAATCTGGACCAAAGCCGAGCCAATCCGGCCGGTGCCGATTATGCCTAAAGTTTTACCTTTTAAATCATTACCCAAAAGCAAAAGCGGATCCCAAAATTTATACTTGCCGGCGCGCACGAATTTATCCCCCTCTAGAACCCGCTTGGCTAAATTCATTATTAAAGCCATGGCATGTTCGGCCACAACGCCGGAATAATCGCCCGGCGTATTGCTGGCGGGAATATTGTATTTCTTGGCGGCACTAATATCAATATTATCAAACCCCACGGCATAGTTAGCCACGATTTTTAAATTCGGATTAGCTTTAAAAACTTCGGCATTAACCTTTTCCGCTAAAGACACCACTATTGCATCAGCTTTTTTCACATTCGCTAAAAATTCACGCCTGGTTGGCGGCGTAATTTTGTTATGCATTTTGACAACGCAGTGTTTTCGTAATTCTTCCAACCCTTCCTCCTGAATTTTTCTTGAAATATAGACTATGGATTTTGGCATATTATTATTTATATAAAATCTCCGCAATCTTTTTAGCTAATTCCACGGGTTCTTTGTTCATCCAGATATTGCGGCCAATGGCCCAGCCCGCGGCGCCGCACTCCAAAATATCATGGGTTTTTTTAATGATAGCTTCCTCGTTTTCATCCTTATCCCCGCCCACCACAAACACCGCGGTTTTGCCGGCGGCTTTAACCACCCATTTAAAGCTCTCTACATCGCCGGAATACTTGATTTTCACGGCATCAGCGTTTAATTCCTCGCCAAACCGCGCCACGTAAGCCAAAATTTCCTTGCCCGTATCTTCAATAATATGCGAACCGCGCGGATACATCCAGCCCATGACAATTAAGCCTTTTTTGTGGGCTTCTTCCTCGATTTTGGCAAACTCCTGAATCATCTGCTGTTCGTGTTCGCTGCCCACGTAAATCGTATAACCCACGGCCACCGCGCCCAATTCAAGCGCCTCATCCACGCTGCAATTTTGCAAAGATAGCGGTTCTTCGCCTTTGTGGAAAGGCGTTTTGCCGTTTAATTTTATGATTAGCGGCACCTTGTGCTTAGTTTTATCGTAATACTTGGCGGCAATGCCTTTTTGGAAGATTACACCAGTAAAATGGCCGGAGTCGGCAATAGACATTATATAGGCCGGATCCACGGAATTATCGTCAAAATCCACGGGCCCATGTTCTACGCCGTGGTCATAAGCCAATAACATTCCCCGCCTGTTTCTGGTAATTTTTTCAATATTCATCATAAGTCTCAATTATTTTTTAAATCTAAACAGGCTTCCACTATCTTGCCCGCGGTCATGCCGTATTTTTCCAAAAGCTCATCCGGTCGGCCGGACTCGCCAAAACTGTCCGGCATGCCGATAAAACGCATGGGCGCGGGGTAATGTTCGGCTAAATATTCCGCTACCGCCGAGCCGAGCCCGCCATAAATTTGATGTTCTTCAACGGTCACACAAGCGCCGGTTTTTTTTACTGAAAATAAAATAGTTTTGCCGTCCAAAGGCTTGATAGTATGCGAATTAATAACTTCAGCGTTGATTTTGTATTTCTTTTCCAAAATCTCGGCTGCCTGCAAAGCGCGGTATAAAAGCGGGCCACAGCCAACAATCGTAATATCCGCCCCACTAACCAAAATTTCCGCCTGGCCGATGGTGAATGGAGTTTTTTCGGTAGTAAACACCGGCGATTCGGTGCGGGCAAAACGGAGATAAGCCGGGCCTTTAACCTCGCCCAAAGCAACAGTCGCTTTTTTTGTTTCTATGCTATCCGCCGGCACAACCACGGCCATATTCGGCAAAACCCGCATTATGGCAATATCTTCCAAAGCTTGGTGCGTAGCCCCGTCCGGCCCCACCGAAATGCCGGCGTGCGCGCCCGCGATTTTAACATTGGCATCAGTATAGCAAATCGACACCCGGATTTGATCCCAGTTCCGGCCCGGCGAAAACACGGCGTATGATGACAGCCAAGGAATATAGCCGGCCAGCGCCATGCCTGCGCCCAAGCCCGCCATGTTCTGCTCGGCCACGCCCACTTCCACAAATCTTTCGGGAAATTTTTCCGCGAATAAATTAGCGCGCGTGGATTCGGTTAAATCACAGCACAGCACCACCACCTTGCCGTTCTTTTCTCCGAGCGCCACTAAGCCCTCGCCATAACCATTTCTGGTTGGAATCATGTGTATATTTTTCGAGAATAACCGACTTGTTAATTTTACTTTTGGATTTAATTTCATAAATCTCCCACACTTATCTGC
>CAYILY010000063.1:0-1085 GCA_964364395.1 uncultured Gammaproteobacteria bacterium
TGGGTGGATTTCGACAATGACTACAAAACCATGGATCCGCAATTTATGGAAAGCGTCTGGTGGGTGTTCAAGGAATTATATGACAAAGGCTTGCTCTATGAAGCCTACCGCTCCATGCATATTTGTCCCCGTTGCGAAACTACCTTGGCGCAGTCCGAAGTAGCGCAAGGTTATAAAGATGTAAAAGATTTGTCGGTCATCGCTAAGTTTAAAGTTAAGGGCGATACTAAATTAATACGAAATCATACTAATGATACGAAAGATATATATTTTTTGGCATGGACGACCACTCCATGGACTTTGCCGGGTAATGCGGCTTTGGCGGTGGGGGAAGATATCAAATACGCAATCGTAGAATCAGACGGTGAATATTATGTTTTAGCCAGAGAACGGATTGAAATAATTTTTAAAGAAAAAGAAAGTAAAATTTTATTGGAAATTAAGGCAAAGGATTTGGTAGGCTTGGAATATGAACCATTATTTCCATATTACGACAATCCTAAGATGGAAAACCATCAAAATGCTTTCAAGGTTTATGCCGCTGATTTCGTCAACACGGATGAGGGGACGGGCATAGTGCATATTGCCCCGGCTTTTGGCGAGGATGATATGAATTTAGGCAAAAAGGAAAAATTGCCGTTCATTCAACATGTGCATATGGATGGAACGTTCGCCTTTGGCGACAATAACCAATTACCAATTTCCAATAACCAAACCGCAGACGACATTCTTAAAAAATTGCCGGGTATGTTGGTTAAACACCAAGATCTCCCTGACACCAAGGATCATCCCGAGGACAAAGTTGAGACAGTTGATGTCTTAATAGTGAAGTACTTGGCGGCCAAGGGTTTGTTATTCAGCAAAGCCAAATACACCCATTCCTATCCGCACTGCTGGCGCTGTGATTCGCCTTTGTTAAACTACGCCACTTCATCGTGGTTTGTGGCGGTGGAAAAAATTAAAAAAGATTTACTCAAGAACGCGGAAAAGATTGAGTGGATGCCGGAACATATTAAAGATGGACGGTTCGGGCAGTGGCTCGCCGGTGCGCGTGACTGGTCAATTTCGCGCCAGCGGTTCTGGGG
>CAYILY010000063.1:1185-4269 GCA_964364395.1 uncultured Gammaproteobacteria bacterium
ATAGTTTTTCCGTGCCCAAAGTGTGGTGGTATTATGAAGCGAATTGAAGATGTTCTGGACTGCTGGTTTGAGAGCGGTTCCATGCCCTATACGCAGGCGCATTTTCCGGCCGAATTTATTGCTGAAGGCGTGGATCAAACTCGGGCGTGGTTTTATTATATGCATGTACTCGCTATTGCGCTCAAAAAAAAGCCCGCGTTTAAGCATGTGGTTGTGAATGGCATTGTGCTGGCCGAGGATGGCAAAAAAATGTCCAAGAGATTGCGGAATTATCCGGACCCAATCGTCATGTTCGACAAATATGGCGCGGACGCGGTGCGCTATTATTTAGCCACGGCGCCGGTGCTTAGGGCCGAAGATTTTTGTTTTTCCGAAAAAGGCGTGGATGAAGTAGTGAAGAAGGTATTACTAATACTTTATAATGTTTTGGCGTTTTATCAAATGTATAGCGATCCGAATGACCCGAATAAACATCCGAATGATACGAATGTTTTGGACAAGTGGATATTAGCTAAACTTAATGTTTTAATTAAAGAAACCACCGAGGCTTATGATAATTATGATTTAAATAAGGCGACACGGCCGATTGCGGAATTTATTAATGAGCTTTCCACTTGGTATTTGCGCCGTTCGCGCGACCGGTTCAAAGGCGATGATGAAGCCGATAAAGCCAATGCCTTGGGGACTTTGAAATATGTTTTGGAAAATTTGAGCAAAATAATGGCGCCAGTGATGCCCTTTACCGCGGAACATGTGTGGCAGGAGTTGCAAAATAACCAATCACCAATAATCAATAACCAAGAAAACACCAATAACCAAAAATCGGTACATTTGCAGGAATGGTCGAAGGCAGGAAAGACTGATGAAAAAGTTTTGGAAAAAATGGATGTGGCTCGAAAGATTGTAGAATTGGGATTGGCGGAGCGGGCTAAAGCGGGGTTGAAAATTCGCCAGCCGCTCGCTGGCGCATCTGTGGGCGGCGGCAAACTTGATAAAGAAATTGAATCTACTGTTTGCGATGAATTAAATGTCAAAACGATTAATTATCGAAGCGATGAAATATTGTCAGTTGTATTAGACACAGAGATTACCCCGGAATTAAAATTAGAAGGCCATTCGCGTGAACTAGTGCGTACTATCAACGGTATGCGCAAAACCGCGGGTTTGACGCCGGGGGATGTGGTTATTTTGCAATATCAAACTGAATCTCCAGAACTGAAAAAAACTTTTATTGTCCATGGCGAGGAATTAAAGAAAGCCGTGATTGCCAACAAAATTTCCGAAGGTGGCGCAGGAGAGGAAGTGGAAGTAAACGGGGAGAAAGTTAGAATTGCAATAACAAAATAAAATAAGTGTCATCCCGCACTTGATGCGGGATCCAGAGTCCAATGCGTTAAACCCTGGATTCCCGCCTACGCGGGAATGACAACAACACAAATGGCAACTTACAAAACCAAAGCAATAATTTTATCCAGCTATCCTTATAAAGAGCACGACCGGATTATTACTTTTTTTTCCGAACACTATGGCCGCATGGAAGCGCGGGCGCGGGGAACGCGCAAGTTAGCTAGCAAGCTGGCCGGGCATTTAGAACCCTTGATTGAAACGGAATTATTATTAGCGCACGGCAAGCACTGGGATATTTTGGCCGGCAGCCGGACTACTTGCAGCCACGAGCGCATCCGTTCGCAATTGGAATTAAAAGCCGCGGCCTCGCTGTGCGTGGAGGCGGTAAAATTAATCACCAAGCCATTATCCGCGGAACGCCCAGTGTGGCACGAATTAAAAGCCACTTTGACTATTTTGGATAACGAGGGGTATAGTTTAGAAGAGAAAAAGGCAGTAGCCATCCGTTTTTTGTGGAGTTTATTGGCTTATTCCGGGTTTACGCCGGAACTCTCACGCTGCATAAATTGCCGTGAGGCTATGGAAAAAGGATCTTTTAGCTGCGAGGGCGGGGGTATGCTTTGCCCGGCTTGTGTGCGCTATGATTTAATGGCCATACCGCTCACGGCGAGCGTATTGGACAGCTTGCGGAATAATATGCCAATATTGCACGAAGATATTGCGGCCGTGATTATCGGCTTTTGGCGCAAAGTTGTTGATTATACTGAATTAAAGAGTTGGGCGTTTTTTAAAGCAGTTTTATAGTAGGTGTCATCCCGGGCTTGACCCGGGATCCAGAAATAGGAAAAGAAAGATGGATTCCGGCTCAAGGCCGGAATGACAACAAGGCAATTATATGAAGCCACGAGCAAATGTTTCCAAAACAATAACTGAACTCTATGGCACCGGGCATTTTAACCCCCGGAGTTTTGACCATAAGCCCAGCCGTTCCCGCCGGCGGCTTTATGCCTGGGCTTTGGGATTATTTTTATTAGCTGTGGCTCTGGCTACCGCCATGGGGCTGTATTTATTCGCCCGCACGCCGGACAGTTTTACCGGCGACCGCGTGTCTTTATCTTTGGAGGGAAATACCAACGTGTCCATTGGCAAAGATGAAGTTTACGCTTTGCGCGTTAATAACGGCGAAGAAGTGGATTTAACCAACGCGGCCATTTTTATTGGTTATACTAATGGCTATAATCCTTCGCCCGGCGAACCAAGTTTTTCCATAATCAAAGCCGGCGAAGGCGCTAAAGCCGCGGCTAATCCTAATACTTGGATAATCGGCGCTATCAAGCAGGGCGAAACTAAAATTTTCCCCCTAACTTTGCGTTTTAGCGGGCAAGAGAATTCGCGAGTGGGCGTGCAGTTTTATTTAAGCTTCCAGCCCAAAGATTTTTCGTCCAGCTTATCGGCTAAGCTGGAACAGTCGTTTACTTTGGGACAGTCGGCGGTGGGCTTTAATATCCAGGGGCCGAACGCGGCCGGCAGCGGTTCGGAAGTGACTTTAACTATTGGCATAGATAAAAAGGATGATAATAATATTGATGTCTCGGACTGGCTGTTGTCTTTTAGCTTGCCGGATAATTTTAAACTGCTGGCCGCCGAGCCAGCGCAAAATAATAAAGATCCTTACCGCGTGGGAGAACTGCCGGAAGAAGGGGGCATGCATAAGCTGGTTTTGCGCGGCACGTTGTC
>CAYILY010000064.1:0-4178 GCA_964364395.1 uncultured Gammaproteobacteria bacterium
GAAATCGGCCATGGCGCTTTGGCGGAAAAAGCTTTGGAGCCGATGCTGCCTTCTACGGAAGATTTTCCTTACACTATCCGCGGGGTTTCCGAAGTTATGGGTTCCAATGGTTCTTCATCCATGGGTTCGGTCTGCGGCTCAACGCTTTCCTTATTAGACGCGGGCGTGCCTTTAAAAAAGCCAGTGGCTGGCATTGCCATGGGTTTGGCTTCGGACGAGGCTGGCAACTACAAGGTATTAACTGATTTACAGGATTTAGAAGACGGCCCCGGGGGCATGGATTTTAAAGTCGCGGGCACGGCCGACGGCATTACCGCTATTCAGATGGATACTAAAACCGCGGGCTTGGCCAACGCCATTGTTAAAGAAACTTTAGAGCGCGCTTTAACGGCCCGCTTGCAGGTTTTGGATAAAATTGCCGAGGCGATTAAAGAGCCTAAGCCCATGTCGCAGTACGCGCCGCGCATTATTACTTTGCGCATTGACCCCTCCAAGATCCGCACCGTCATTGGCGCGGGCGGCAAAACCATTAACGAGATTATCGCGGCCACGGGCGTGGACATTGATATTGAAGATGACGGCTTGGTGATGATTACTTCGGTTTCCGCCGAGGGCTCTGACAAAGCCGTGGAATGGATTAATAATTTAACCCACGAAGTCGCGGCCGGTGAAAAGTTCCAAGGCAAGGTAACCCGCCTCATGGACTTTGGCGCGTTTGTGGAAGTGCTCCCCGGCCAAGAAGGCTTGGTCCATATTTCCAATTTGTCGAGCGAGCGCGTGGAACGCGTGGAAGATGTTTGCAACGTTGGCGACATATTGCCGGTGGAAGTCATGGAGATTGACGCCATGGGTAGAATCAATTTGAAAGTGCAGGGTGTTGATCGCGCCGCCCGCGGGCATGATGACGGCGGCAACAATGGGCCGCATCGCGGGCAGGGCGACCGCCCGCGCCGGCCGTTCAATCGTGGCGGTGGCCATGGCGGGCCAAGACGGTAAAATGTATTCATGTTTAAACGCGACAAAAAACTGAACACAGCCGTGAACACAGAAATTGAACAGGCACTTTCGGCGATAAATTTTTCGGAATTTACTAAAATTGACCGCCCCAAAAAAGACAAATCACGAAAAAAAATACTAGGCTTTATATTTTTATTGGTTTTATTGGTTTCGGGAGCAGTGTATTACTTTCGGGAGGGGAGCGCCTTAGTAAACTATCTGCCCGCGGATACAAAATTCTACGCGTCCCTTTCTTTGCCGGAAGAAAAAAAATGGTATACACCATTTTTATTTTGGCAAAATAGCGATAGGCCTAATCAAAAAATCGCCAGTGCCTATTCCCAGTTAAATTTAATTTCCTGGGATAAGGTGGCTTGGCCGGCAAATATTTTGCCGCTTCTCTCTGGGCAAGTTGAACTGGCTAGCTGGCCGCGAGTGGGGGGAACCCTCCTCTCCGGCGGGCAGGCAGATGGCGGCGGGGTCTTGTTAAAAACCCAGCTTAAAGACAAAGCAGCTTGGCTGTCTTTGTTTGGCCTCTCGGCCGAGAGCTATCAGGGCGAAGTGCAAACCCATGAGGTAGCGGTCAGCGGGTTGTGGAATCACTTGACAAAAAACCCCAATAAAATCGCGTGGCAAGTTTTGGGCAATGATTTGTATTTGGCCGACAATGAAAAGATATTATTTGATTTATCTAAGAAAAATTCAAATTCTTTGTCTAAAGAGCTCAAAAACATTAAAGTCAAGCCTGGCTTAGCTTTATTTTATGCCAAAGATAAAGATTCATTGGTTTTGGATAATGTTTATGTAAAAGCCTTAACTAGCGCCGCCAGTTATCCTTTGGCAATCGGTTTTTTGGAGGAGCAGGATATGCTTAAATTTAATATTTACGGGCAAAAATTGAGTACCTCGGATATTCCGGCCTCGGATTTGGCTGATAAACTGTTTTATTTTAATCAGGCGTTTTACGCCCACAATTTGCCCTTAGCTTACGCCCAGGCCGAGGGGAAATTGCCAGAAGCGCTAAAGAATGGTTTTTGGGCGGTCTTAAAAGATTTTTATGGCATTGAGAAGGAGAAGGCCTTGACAGAATTTGGCGCTTCGGAAATTTTTTTCGTTTTTTCGGGCAATGATTGGTTGTTAAATATTGCTGATAAAACCGGGGAAAACAATAATTTAACCAGCCTTATCAAGCAAAGCGCGGCTGTTTTATTTGCCACCAGCCATCCAGTGGCTCGCGAGCAAAGATTAGCCGATGGCACTAAAATGATAGAGTTGCGGGCGGAAGTTGCTGGTTTGGAATGGGCTAAGGAGCCATGGTCCTATGCCGGGCAAGTTTTAAACATGGAATCATTGCGCGGCCAAGGCGAGGCAAGCGGTTATTATGCCGGGTTTGTGCCGGAAATTGGTTATATATTAACCACTGCCATGCCTTTATTAAACACTTATGCCTCGCAAGGGGCCAATGATCAGGATAAAACCAAGCAAAAATTCTGTTATCCGAAAAAAAATATAGTTATGGCCGCTGCTATTGAAAAAATAATTATTTTTGCGCTGGGGGATGGAAAAATCAGCGGTTGCGCGGTTTTACCGGAGTAATTCGCATTGACTTTTGCGTTTAGATGTGCTACAATGGTTTTATCGAAATAAAAATATTGGACATTAACAATCCAAGTCATTATAGTGAGGCAGACTTTTGCACGTAACAATTAGTTCGCCGGCGCCATCTTTGCCGGTTGTAGCTGTTTGTGGGCAAAGGTGTGCCTCTACTCTCTACTCAACAAACCGGAGCATCGACCTTCGGTATAAAAAATAAAAACAAAAATTTATACGTGTCTGGAAGGGAAACCAAAACACAAAAAAATCGGCGGACTTCTTTCAAACAAGGAAAGATAACTGCCACCAAGATGGTAGAGGACCTGCATCACTAAGTCGAACTGATGCGCTATAAAGAGTGTTTTGACACCAATCGTGTTAGCTTGTGCAGCTTGCCTGCGCATACTAACCGCGTCAAACCGCTGTTAAGGCGCAGTAAGCCTACCTTTAATTATTATTATATGTGGCGCTTCTGCGCCTTCTTTAATTTTCCAAAATTCAATGTTAGACTAATGAATAGGTGTCATCCCGCACTTGATGCGGGATCCACTAATAATCAAAGAACTGGATTCCGGCTCAAGGCCGGAATGACAATCAACACAAATGGTAAACAAAAATAAATATATCGCCTTTAGCCTTGTTTTGTTGGGAATAGACCAGTTAATCAAATATTTTTTTTATACCCAGCCGGAACGTTTGGGTATTTTTGGTTATTATTTAAACGAGAATTTTTCTTGGAGTTTGCCGGTTTCGAACACGGTCGTTATTGTTTTAACCGTTTTATCCCTTTTAGGGATTATCTATTGGCGCAAAAAACTGTTTGGTCCGAGTATGGCCTGGTATTTGATGGCCGCAGGGGCGGTTTCTAATTTAATAGACCGTTTAGCCAGGGGAGGCGTAGTGGACTACATATTTTTACCTTATGGCGGCATTATTAATTTGGCTGATTTAATGATTTTATCCGGCATGGCTTGGATAGTGTTAAGTAGCTACGGTAATCGACCCAATAAACCAATCAACTAATAAACTTTTTCATGCTGGCGAAAATGACCGGTTGCGCCGTGGTGGGGCTTAACGGCGAACTAATAACCATTGAAGTGGATGTCAGCGCCGGCTTCCCGGTGTTTATCATGGTTGGTTTAACCGACAAGTCAATCGATGAATCGCGCCAGCGCCTGCCGGCCGCGATTAAGAATTCCGGCTTTGAATACCCGGGCGGGCGGCGGATTGTGGTTAATCTAGCGCCGGCTGATTTAAAAAAAGAAGGCTCGGCTTATGATTTGCCGATTGCTTTAGGCATTTTATCGGCTAGCGATCAAATACCCGCCTTGCCGGCTGGCGCTTTATTTATCGGCGAATTGGCTTTAGACGGCTCACTCCGCGCCACGCGGGGCGTTCTGCCGATGGTGATTTGGGCGCGCGAACAAGGCCTGGCTGAAGTTTATGTTCCAGAAGCTAACGCGGCCGAAGCTTCTATTATATCGAATATCAAAATTTTACCCGTAAAATCTTTAAAAGAACTGGCTGGGCATTTAACGGGGGAGGAAATAATGCCCCATTTGGTAGGCCGCCCGGGGGAGCCAGTCGGG
>CAYILY010000065.1:0-4132 GCA_964364395.1 uncultured Gammaproteobacteria bacterium
TAGTGATATCTTTGAGGGTGCGGCTGGTGTCTTCGGGCACATCATGCAACAGGCCGGCCACAATGGTGTCTTGGTCCAGGCGCAGTTTAGCCAAAGTGATAGCGGTTTCCAAGGGATGATTAATATATGATTCGCCGTTTTTGCGCACTTGTCCGTTATGCGCCGCACTGGCAAAATCCCAAGCCAGGCGCACCATGTCCTTATCCACTTGGAGTTTCTCGTTATCAATAATTTTTAACAATGAATCCAGATTAGCCATACTACTCCTAGGGTAGTCAGGCGAGGTTATTTTGTCAAACAAAAAAGCGACCCCCCTTGTCATCTCGAGGCCTAGATGAGCCAGTAAATCGCAAGAAATTTTGCTAGGCAATGGGCTTATTAATTTTTAATAACTTAGCAGGCCGAGGAGATACCCTGGTAAGCGCAATTATCATGGGATCCTCACGCCCCGCGATATGCGGTTCATTGGTTTTTGTTCAATGATTTGCCGCGTCCATGATTAATAGTATGCTTTATTTGGGGCTCAGGATGACAGTTTTTATTCGTGTCATTCGGATCGCTATTCAGCCTCTTTAGAGAATTTACATTCTTTGCTGGAGCATTTATAGGTGCCCTTGGGGCCATAGACCAGTTGCGAGCCGCAGTCCGGGCATTTTTCATTCACCGGTTTGGCAAAAAAAGATGTTTTGCAGGCCGGGTATTTGTTGCAGGCGTAAAAAGTGCGCCCGCCGCGGGACTTCTTTTCAATAATATCACCCTCTTTGCACACCGGGCATTTAACCCCGCTTTTCACTTCAATGCGCTTAATGCCTTTGCATTCCGGATAGCGGGAACAGCCGAGGAATTTACCAAATCGGCCGTGTTTGATTTGCATGGCCGAGCCGCAGAGCTCGCATTTTTCATCAGTGGCTTCACTGGCCGCCATGGCGCCATCGCCGGCGAGCGGTTTGGTGCTTTTGCAGTCCGGATAGCCGGTGCAAGCATAGAACCGGCCAAAGCGCCCGGTTTTTATCACCATGGGCTTGCCGCATTTGTCGCAAACTTAATCGGTTGGTTCTTCGGTTAAAGTTTTTTTATCCAAAGTTTCGGTTTTTAACACAAGATTTTGTTTAAAGGGATCATAAAATTCGTTAATAGCCGCCACCCATTCCATTTTGCCGGCGGCGATTTCATCCAGCTGGTTTTCCATTTTGGCCGTGAATTTGTAGTCCACAATCTGCGGGAAATGCTCGACTAAAATGTCGGTGACTAAAAAGGCAATGTCCGTGGGTTGTAAGCGGCGGTTTTCAATCCGGGCCACATAGCCGCGGTCAATCACCGTGCCAATGGTCGGGGCATAGGTGGACGGGCGGCCGATTTCAAATTCTTCCAAAGCTTTAACCAAAGTAGCGTCGCTGTAGCGCGCCGGGGGCTCGGTAAAATGTTGGATCGGATCAAGCTTGGCCAAATCCACCACTTCGCCTTCGGCCAATTCCGGCAAAATGCTCTCGCGCTCTTTGGCGGGATAAATTTTTAGCCAGCCGTCAAACACAATAGTTTGGCCATTGGCGCGGAAAGTGTAGGTCGCGTCTGTCTTGGTGGCCACATCCACGGCCGTGTTGTTCATAACGGCTTCGGCCATTTGTGTGGCCAGGGCGCGGCGCCAGATTAAACCATAGAGCTTAGCTTGGGCGGGAGTAAATTCGGATTTTAAAACTTCCGGGGTGTTGGAGGCCTCGGTGGGGCGGATGGCTTCGTGTGCTTCTTGGGCGTTTTTGGCTTTGGTTTTGTAAACGCGCGGCTTATCGACAATATATTTATCGCCATACATGTCTTTTAGATGCTTGTGGGCGTCGTCCAAAAATTTTGTGGCTAAATTAACCGAGTCTGTGCGCATGTAGGTAATATGCCCGGTTTCATAAAGCTGTTGCGCCAAACGCATGGTTTGTTTGGCCGAGAAGCCTAATTTACTGTTGGCGTCTTGTTGCAAAGTTGAAGTTGTAAATGGCGCGGGTGGAGATTTTTTAGTTTCCTTGTTTTCCAAGCGGCTGATTTTATAAGCCGCGCCTTTTAGGGCAGACACAAGGCTCGCGGCATGGGTTTCGTCCTTAACGGCAAATTTATCCAGGGCTTTAGCGTTGATAGCTTGCAACTTTGCTGAAAAATAGCCTGTCGGTAAATTTTTGTCGTCCAAGACCTCCCCCGACCCCTCCTTAGTAAGGAGGGGTGGAAGAGCCACCGCATTCTGCTTATTAAAAATTACGTCTATTGTCCAATATTCTTCTTTTTGGAATTGGATGATTTCGCGCTCCCGCTCCACAATCAAGCGCACAGCCACGCTTTGCACGCGCCCGGCGGAGAGGCCACGGGCCACCTTTTTCCACAAGAAAGGGGAGAGTTCATAACCCACTAATCTATCTAAAATGCGGCGGGCTTGCTGGGCATCAACTAAATTCATATCCAAGCCGCGCGGGTTGGCTACGGCATGCTCAATGGCGGTTTTGGTGATTTCGTGGAAAGTGATGCGCTTCAATTGCTCGGCTTTGGGTTTTAGGGTCTCCACCAAATGCCAGGCAATGGCTTCGCCTTCGCGGTCCTCGTCAGTGGCGAAGTAAATGTATTCGGCTTTTTTGGCGAGCTTTTTCAGCTCGGCCACGGTGTCCGCCTTGTCTTTGGGCACAACATAGGTTGGCGCAAAATTGTCGTTAACATCAATGCCCATGTCTTTTTTGGGCAAATCGCGGATATGGCCAAAAGACGACTTAATGGTATAAGCCTTGCCTAAAAATTTTGAGATGGTTTTTGCTTTGGTGGGGGATTCAACAATGACGAGGTTAGACATGGTAACGTTTTTTGTCATTCCGGCCTTGAGCCGGAATCCAGTTTTTAATTAATGATGGATCCCGCATCAAGTGCGGGATGACATTTATTCAGATACTTGCAACGATAGTATATAAATAGGAAGCGTGTCAAATAATTTCACCGGCTGGCCACGTATTTCATGGCGCCCAAATGGCGCACTTTGCCTTTCATTTCCATAATGGTGAGCGTGGCCTGGAGGGTGGATATGGGCAGCGCGGTCAGGCGCGTTAATTCGTCCACATGCAAGGGTTCTAGTTTTAAATTATTTAATACTTTTTCCTCTTCCGCGCTTTCGGCAATAATCGCGCTTGCCACCAAATAGGCCGTGGCTTTTTTGAGGTTCAAGCATTCCAGAATATCATCCGCGTTGGTGACAGCCCGCGCCCCCATTTTTATTAAATTATTCGTGCCGGCCGAAGCCAAACTGGTGATCGGGCCGGGGACGCTAAAGACTTCGCGGTTTTGTTCTAAAGCAAACTGGGCGGTAATCAAAGCTCCGGATTTTTCCGGTGCCTCCACCACCAAGGTGCCGAGCGATAAGCCGGCAATAATCCGGTTGCGCCGCGGGAAATGCTGTTTTAGGGGCGGCGTGCCCAAAGGATGCTCGGATAAAACACAGCCGCCTTGGTTAATAATTTTTTCGGATAAAAAACGGTTCGAGGTGGGGTAAATGTTATTAGCTTCAATGCCTGAGCCAAGCACGGCCAGGGTTTTGCCGTTTACATCCAAAGTAGCATTGTGCGCCAAGCTGTCGATGCCCAAAGCCAGGCCGCTGACAATGGTTAAGCCTTGTTCGGCTAAAGCGCGCGTTAAACTGATGGCCACTTGTTGGCCATAAATAGAAAATTTGCGTGTGCCCACCACGGCTAACAAAAAATCGTCCGCTTTCGGCAAAGCGCCGCGGTAGAAAATAATCGGCGGGGGAGCGTAGATTTCTTTCAATAATTTTGGATAATCTGCATCTGGTATAGTGACAACTTTGACTTGATGGCGTTCCAGTTTTTCTAATTCCAATTCCAGATTAATCGTTGGCCGGGCGGTGATGATTTGGTTAATAACACTTTCTTCCAAGCCAGTTTGTTTGAGTAAAGATAGGGGAGCCTGCCAGGCTTGTTCTAGGCTGGAGAAAAAGTTAAGCAGTTTTTGAAAGCGATTTGGCCCAACACTGTATATTTTAGCGAACCCTAGCCAATATTTTAAATCATTTGACATTTTTTGTATTTATGGTATAATATGAGTTATAAAATCGTACACTGTATTCTGTCATCCCGGGCTTGACCCGGGATCCAGA
>CAYILY010000066.1:0-3814 GCA_964364395.1 uncultured Gammaproteobacteria bacterium
CTTCAGCCTTTAAAAAAGAACCGCGGGCTAATTGTAAATCAAAAATTTTAAACAAAAAATCGGTTCCGCCCCGCACAATCGCCCGCCGGGTTTCGTTTTCAAAACTCATGGTGATAGACTGAAACACGACCGGTTCCAGTCCGGCTAAAGCTCGAACATTAGCCTCCTTTTGTAAAGCCTCGACATCGCGCGCTTTCAAAGAGTCGGTAAAAATTTCCACAAAATCCGTGGGGCCCTTTGGTTCCCGGCCCGGCTCAATAATAATGGTCTCCGAACCCAGACTGCGCACTTCATTTAAAATCAACTGCTCCGCGCCCTGCCCCACGGACATCACCAGCATAATGGCCGTAATACCAATAACAATGCCCAAAATCGTCAAAGCCGACCGGGAACGGTTTGTCTTTAAGCCGGTAAAGGCGGTTTTAATAGTGTGCTTGAGGGTCATAGAAAAATTCCAAATTGGTCGTTGTTGCCTCGACGTTAGGGAGAAGCCCCTTATATGTCTTTGTTTCCCTGATTAAGGGTTCCCTCCCTGGCGTCGGGAAAACAAGTTATTTTATAAAATTTTCACCTGCCTGCCTTCTCTCTTTTACTATTTCATCACTCTCCACCTTCCCGTCCCGCAACCGGATAATCCGGCCCGCATGTTCGGCCGTGTAAGTTTCGTGGGTAATCAGCACAATCGTGTGCCCGCCTTCGTGGTTCAATTTTTGTAAAATTTCCATAACCACCTGGCCAGACTTGGAATCCAAATTGCCGGTCGGCTCGTCCGCGAAAATAATATCCGAATTAACCGCCAAAGCGCGGGCAATGGCTACGCGCTGTTTTTCGCCGCCCGAAAGCTGGGCCGGTTCGTGGTGCAGGCGGTGTTCTAACCCAACAGCCGCCACCGCGGCGCAGGCTTTTTCATCCCACTCTTCTTCCGCTACATCCGAATACAACAAAGGCAGCTTAACATTTTCCAGCACCGTGGTGCGGCGCAATAAGTTAAAAGATTGAAAAATAAAGCCCATTTTTTGGTTGCGGACTTTAGCCATTTCGTCGTTCGTATAGTCGCTAATTTTTTTACCGGCAAAAATATAGTCGCCGCTGGATTCGCGGTCTAAAAAACCGAGAATATGGAGAAGCGTAGACTTGCCGGAGCCCGATGGGCCCATAATAGCCACAAACTCGCCGGACTCAATAGCAAAAGTGGCGCCAGCTAGTGCGGTGGTGGCAACGTCGCCAGATTCATAAACTTTGGTAAGATTAGTAACTTGGATTAAAGACATAAAAATCCTAAATTCTAATTGATTGCTGTTGCCTCGACGTTAGGGAGAGGCCCCTTATATGTCTTTGTCTAATTGTATAAGGGTTCCCTCCCTGGTGTCGGGAAAACAGACCATGATTTAGGGTGATTAGAAATTCTATTTCTCTTGTTCGCCGGTAATAACTTTATCGCCTTCGTTCAAACCCGATAAAACTTCCACACTGCCATCCGAGCCGCGCAAGCCAAGGGTAATCACCCGCTCTTCGGCTTTTTGTTTGCGCCCTTCGCCCATTAAAACACGCACGGTTTTTTGTCCATCATCTTCAATAATCGCGCGCGCCGGCACGGCCAAAACCTGCTCTCTCTTATCCGCGAAAATAACCACATTAGCCGTCATGCCGCTTTTGACGCGCTCGTCTTTGTCGTTAAACTGCAAGCGGATTTTATAAGTCGGCACGGCTTCCACCATAGTGGCCGCCGGGTCAATGGCAATCAACGTGGCCGCGAAATGCGCGTCATCGCCATAAGCGTCCAAAGTCACGTCCGCCGCGTCTTGCAAATAAATTTTGGCAATATCCACTTCCGGCAAATTAGCCTCAATTTCAAATTTATCTTCGGCAATCAAAGACACCAACAGCGCGCCCGGCGAAACAATTTCCCCGACTTTGGCTTCCTGGCGGGTAACGGTGCCGCTAAACGGCGCGGTTAAAATATTTTCCGAGAGTTGCGCCTCTAGCGAAGCCACCGCGGCCTGGGCCTCGCGCACGCGGGCGCGCGCTGAAGACGCGTTAGCTTCGGCTTGTTTAACTTGCGCACGTTGGGCTGATAATTCTTCGACTGTGGCCGGCGCGCGCTTTAAATTTAATTCCGCCTGAGCGGACGTTAAGGCCGAACGGGCGTCATTGAGGCGCGCCTGCACTTCGACCACGCTGTTCTGGCTGACAACTTTTTGGGCGGCAATTTTTTGCTCTTGGCCGCTGATGACCGACAGCGCGGTGTTGACACTGGTTAAGCCCGCCGTAACATCACTCCGGTAAGCATCAACCGTGGCCGCCGTTAAACCGCCGGAATCCAACACCGCCTCGTTGGCTTTTTGCAAAAAATCGCGAATCGCCAGTATATTTTTTTTGCTGGCCTGCAAAGTTTCTTCCAAACTGGCCAAACCTAACGACTGAATATTAACCAACGAAAATTTAAAAACCGCCAAAGCATTGCCCGCCACCACGCGCTGCCATTCAATATCCAGCTTTACCTGCGGGTGCAAAGTGGAAAAAGTTAAAACCGGCGCGCTGGTGGCGTCATTGTAAAAAAAATCATCTGTCTGCCGATTAACAGCATCATCAACGCGCGTAAAAGCATCAGGCAAGACATCTTTAATGCCGTCATAAGCATTAACCAAATCCACGGCCGCCTTATTAGTTGTCTGCTCCACTTTCTCCTGCGCGTCAACAAGCGCCTTTTGAACGTTTTCCACTTTAATCTCCGCCAAGTTGATCTCTTCCGGCCGGTTGCCCCTGGTTAATTCATCTAATTTAGCCTGGGCGCCGCCTACGGCCGCTTCGTATTGGCGCAAGCTGGCGCGGCTACTTTCCACATTAGCGCTAGCGCGGGCAATTTCCGCGCTTAATTGGCGACTCTCCAAGGCTAACAAAGTTTGGCCGGCCTTAACCTTGCCGCCCACCGTGGCGCCAAGCGCGGCCACGCGGCCGCTGCGCAAAAAAGCCAAATCCACGGTTTGAGCGGCTTTAACTTGGCCGGTTATGCTAATTTCCGAAACAATGTCCTTCTTTTCCGCGGTTACAACCTCATAAACCGGCAATTCCGCGCCACCCCACAGGCCATTAGCAATCAAACCTAAGGACAAAACCAGGCCAATTGCCACATAAACTTTCCGTTTTCTAGTCATAAATATCAAAAAATAAGCAATCCCCATACTCTACACCAAAATCGACAAAAATGTCAATTTGAATTATACTGCCAATAACCTTATTTTATGCAAAAATCCCAGCAAAAATCCCCAATCCGCAAGGCTATTATTCCAGTCGCCGGCTTTGGCACGCGCTTCCTGCCGGCCACCAAAGCCCAGCCCAAAGAAATGCTGACTTTGGTCGATAAACCGGTTATTCAATATATTGTCGAGGAAGCCGTGGCCGCGGGCATTACGGATATTATTTTAATCACCGGCCAAAACAAACGCGCCATTGAAGATCATTTTGACCGCAACTTCGAGCTGGAATACATTTTAAAGCAAAAAGGTAAAAAAGAGCTGCTCGAACAAATTGAGCATATTTCCAGCTTGGCGCGTTTCTATTATGTCCGCCAAAAAGCCCCCTTGGGCGACGGCCACGCCATTTTAGAAGCGAAAAATTTAATTGATCCGAACGAGCCGGTAGTAATCCTGTTTGGCGACGATATTGTGGTCAGTAAAAAACCGTAAGACTTATAAAAAAGACTTTTCTGAAGAGATTATGTTACACTTGTTGCCAAAACTTCCATATTCATTTAATGCTCTTGAACCGTTTATTGACGCCAAGACAATGGAAATACATCATGGAAAGCATCATC
>CAYILY010000067.1:0-2628 GCA_964364395.1 uncultured Gammaproteobacteria bacterium
CAATCAATTTTGTGGTCTTTTGCGTAAGCATATTGGCAAGCCGTGCAAACCCCATCATCGTCAAAATGCGTGCGCGGGCGCTGATTGGAAACCACGCATTTCTTGCAGAACCGCACTTCTTCCGGCCGCTGGCTTAATTGCTTGTCTAATATATTCGGTTGCAACATATTAAATTTTGGCTAGGCGAAAAAATATTTTTTTTCTAAAAATAAAAGCTTATTAAAATACTTTTTTGAAGCCAGGCTTTTTATTTTTTCTATTTTTTGCTCTTTCAAGGATAAATATTCTTTATTGGGCAATTTTTCTTTTTTTATTATATCTTTGATTCCCGATAAAACACGTCTTTGTAGAAAATGAGACACCGCTTTAACCGTTGCTTGAGGATTTGACAAAATATCTTCATAACGAACGAACATAATGTGTTTTTTCTTCAATGCCGGTAACTTATTATAGGACGCGTCATACATTTTAAACAGCGTAGTTATTGATAATATTGTCCGGTCAATCCCCTTTAAAGATATATACTCAGCTTGACTCTCATAAAGGTACCAAGGTATAGGTCCGGTTTTACCTTGTAAAGGAATTTCACCTAATAAAGGGTCCCTGCCAATCCGCGCGCCCAGCTGTCTTTGCTGCCAAGAATACACCAAATCAACCGGGCTCCTTTGCATAATAATAACTTTCATATCTGGAAACGCGTCAAAAAATACGTTAATATTCGGAAACGCTTCATGAATTATGAACAAGCTCAGTAAATTATTCTTATAAAAATTCACTAAAGCTGCCGGCCCATCCACTTGGTCTAATCTTTTTAAATACGCTTTATAACCGGCGTTGTTAAATATTGACGATTTATCTGACCGTCGAAAGTTAAAATTTCTGCCAATCAACATTTCATAACAAGCCAAATCGGCCTCGGTCCGCAAAAGCTGTTGCGCGGCTTTTCTGTCAATCAAGCCGAATCTTTGCAAACGGGAAACATGCTCCATTACCGGCCGATATTGGACCGGCTCTACGCCCTTGAGGCCGCTTAGCAAGTTGGTCAATAAAAATTTACCAGCTCGGGAAATGCCATCAATAAACAAAGGATTTTTTACTAAAGGCTGGCGCGCGCCCGCTCTAGCCAGCGTCTTGCTTCTTGTCATATTAAATCTTTACTTTTAAAATAATTATTTATTTTTTCTAAACTCTGCTCCAAGGTTAATTCATCGGTTTTAATTTCAATGTCCGGGTGCGTGGGAACTTCATAGGGATTGGCGGGACTATAGCCGATTAAATTATCTATTTCTCCGGCCGCGGCTTTTTTGTACAGCCCTTTAGTATCCCGCGCCTGGCAGGCCGCTAAAGAGGCGTTAACAAATAATTCTATGAAATTATCCCCCACCGCGGCCCGCGCCGCCGCCCGGTCCGCAGCATAAGGCGAAATAATCGGCGCCAGGATAAAATCGGCTTGCCGGGTTTTGGCCTTGGCTAGTTCGGCAATCAGCCGGTTATTCTCCCTGATATCTTCGCGGGTAAAACCCAAATGGCGGTGCTGTTTATTGCGGATATCATCGCCATCAATAATAACGACGCTTTTACCCTTCCCTTCCAGAAAATTTTTAAGTTCTTTGGCAATAGCGGATTTGCCGGCGCCAGATAAACCGGTAAACCAAATCACGGTGCCTAATTTATTGTCTATGTCCGCTGGCACAAAAACCGCCTCGCCCCGCGCCGCTGCCGCCAGAATTATAATGGCTATTTCCGGCCGCATAAACCAATCCGGCGGCTGGACGCCGGTTTCAAACATTTTCCGCGCCTCGGTGCCGCTGATATGAATTTTTTCCTCCTCGCTATGCCCGGTGTCATCCGCTTCGTGCACATGTGAGCCCAGTTTGTTAGAATAGAACACTTTGTCAAACCGCACCGGAACAATGCCAAGATCGTCAAACTGATCAAAAATCTCATGCGAGACCTTGGGTCCGTAAAAATTCCCCACGCCGGTATGGTCGCGGCCGACGATAAAATGGCTGCAACCGAAATTTTTGCGGCAGAGAGCCGTAAAAATCGCCTCGCGCGGACCGGCGTAGCGCGACCAAGTGGCATAAGTGGCAAATACCACTTTGTCGCGCGGATAAAACTCCTTAAGCATTTGTTCGTAAGCCGCGATAATGTATTTGGCGTGAAAATCGCCTGGCTTTTTTTTGCCGATCACCGGATGGATAAACAACCCGTCGGCCTGGACGCGGCGCAGGGCCTCCAATTGAATAAACTCATGACTGCGATGAATAACGTTGCGCGTGTGAAAACCGACAATCCGGCTCCAGCCGCGCTCGGAGAATATGCGGCGCACCTGCCGCGGCGTCAGTTCGTATTCCTTATTCTCGGCATCGCGCCGGCGGATCAGGCTTATCCGGCCGCCCAGTAAAACCGAGTGTAAACTGTTTATCCAACGCACGCCCGGATGATCTGCGCTCGTAGTGCCATATAATTTTTGGTTGGTTGCGCTTTTATCAAAATTATATTTTTCCTCCAGATGCAATAACGCCATTGGACCAGCCTCGTCCCAAAGCGCCACGTCGCTGCCGATTTTGAGCGAATCCGCCAGGCTCTCGGGCACATCTAAAATAATCGGAATAGTCAAAACCG
>CAYILY010000067.1:2638-3752 GCA_964364395.1 uncultured Gammaproteobacteria bacterium
GCCGCTTTTAAGGCGCATATTTTCCAGCACACTCTGAAAATCCTCACGCCCCATAAAACCCTGGGGCGGGCTAAAGGTGCCAATGGCAATCTGCTCCGCATCCATTTGCCGCTCCGGATCAAGGGTTATTTTCGGCAATGACCGGAGATACTGCTCGTCCGGCAAATCGCGTAAAACCCGGTCCACCAGCACACCACCGTGCGGCGGGATTAACCCGGCATAAGCCTGCGTCTTGGCTAGATAGTTTATCGATTCCAAATAATCAACCACCACCGTGTTTTTTACCGGTTCGGCCTCATTGATTAATTTATTCATCATATTAACGCAGGCAATCGGATATTTGCCAATCGCTGTTTCCGCGGACAAGGCCAGGCCATAAGCTCCGTCTAAAATAGTGTTAATCACATCACACGCTTCCGCCCGGGTCGGTTTTTTGCTCTTGACCATAGTTTCCAGCAAGTTGGTGGCCACAAAAACTCCCTTGCCTTGCGCCTTAGCCTTGGCGATGATTATTTTTTGCGCCAAAGGAATTTTTTCGATTGGTATTTCTTTGCTTAAATCGCCCCGATCCAAAAGCAACCAATCAGATTTGGCAATAATTTCTTCCAGGTTATTCAAAGCGTCAACACATTCAATCTTAGAAATTATCTTCATCCTGTGCTCGGTGGCCTTGCGCACTTCATCCACAAACGGGCCGGAACGCATAAAAGAAGCGGCAATGTGATCGATGCCGGCCGAGAGGCCAAGTTTGATTGATTCATAATCTTTGGGTGAGAGCGCCGGCAAAACAAAATTTTTATCCATCCCCGGATCAATCACCACCGCTTTATTATTGCCCAAAGTGCCACCGCTCATGGCTCGGGCGGTAATAAAACCTTCATTAACCGTGGACACATCGGAAATGCATAGTATCAAGGAATCAAAATCAACGTGCAAAATATCGCCCGCTTCCAGCTGGCGCACCACGCCCGCGGGTTTGAGATTAATTCTTTCGGCATTCCCTAAAATTGCCTGATCATAGATTTTAACTTCCGCGTTTTCCTCAATTATAACCTTTTTCCTCTCCAAATCGCCGGTGCGCACCTGCGAGCCTTCAGTATCAATAATAAAAGGA
>CAYILY010000068.1:0-3673 GCA_964364395.1 uncultured Gammaproteobacteria bacterium
ATATCGCCTATCTCGGCCACGGCTTAGTCTTCATCGGTTTAGTATTTTTGCCAGGCGGCCATGGCGTCAATAGTTTCATCAATGCCTTCGCCCTCGTCGAGCATCATAGCCGAGCGCATTAAATACATGTGGCAGTGGGCGTGGGTATTAATAAACCCAGGAGTAATCACTGTGCCGCCGCGCCTGTGGGCATCATAAAAATAATCAAAATCCTTGGGGTTAAAATTTTTAGCGGGCCCGGATTCCACAATCAAATCGTTCTCAATCACCAGCGATTGGCCGGCTTGCATTAAAATATGGTCAGCTTCGTCGCAAGTGAATAAAAAACGCGCATTATGAATCAGAATGCGCTTGGCTTGTTCACGGGTGAATTGGTGGCGGCTATGGTTATTCCCACTCAATGGTGCCGGGGGGTTTGTTGGTGATGTCATAAAAGACATAGCTGATTTTGTTAGTGGCCAGAATTTTATCCACTATACTTTGGAGCAGATTTTTTGGCAAGGTGGCAAAATGCGCGGTCATGGCTTCTTCGGAGATAATCGGGCGCAAGACAATGGATTCTTTTTCGCCCGCGCCGAAAGGAATTAGCACCACCGGAAATTGCCAAATCGCGCCAGAGAGTTTGGCGGCTATGATTTCTTTGTTAACCAGAGCGTCAATGTGGCGCAATAATTCCACCCGTTCCGGAGTTAAAAAAGCAGTTTGCAGTTCGCCCGTGATGTCATCTGGCTGTGGATTTAGACACAGGAGTACGCGATTGATATTATGGTTGGTGTTTGTTATATGGCTGGATAAAGTATCAAGTTTCGTCCAGTCCGACTCGCCCCAAATAACTAACGGATGAGCATAGGTACGATTGTCGCCTTGCACGCCAACAGAACGAATTGGTAAGACAAAAGAATGAATGCCCTCTCCTTTACTAAGGAGAGGGTTAGGGTGAGGTTTGGAGGACTGTCCGTCGTTACACAGCACTCTAATAGCCAGGCCCGGCCCGGGAAACGGATGCCTATCAATCAATTCGTTGGCTAAGCCAAGAAGCCGGCCTAAGGCGCGCACTTCGTCTTTATAAAAATCCGCCAGCGGCTCGATCACGCGCCCTTCGGCAATGAGTTTGGTAATAGCGTCCACGCGGTTGTGGTGGGTTTTAATTTTATCCGCGTGGCGGGTTCCGCCGCTTTCAATGGTGTCCGGATAAATAGTGCCTTGCCCTAACAGCCACTCCTCGCCAGCCATGTCTAAGTCCGCGGCCACTTTGTCTTTAATATCCAAAAAAGCCTGGCCAATAATTTTGCGTTTCTCTTCTGGCTCAGACACGTCTTTCAATCGTTCAAAAAATTCCGCGCGGGCATCATAATTATGCAAATTGCTATAGCCGGCTTGGGCCAGAGAGGAAACCACCAGTTGCGATTCGTCTTGGCGAATAAAGCCGGTATCAATATGCAGGCCATAAACGCGTTTTTTGCCCAGGGCTTTTTCGAGAAGCGCAAAACAAACGTTGGAATCCACGCCGCCGGATACCAGCAAAAAAACTTTTTTGTCTTGGGCTTGGTTTTGGATTTTTAATATTAAGTCAGCCAGCAGATCGCCAATTTTCCAATTGGCCTCTGCTTGGCAAATTTTAAAAACAAAATTAGACAAAATAGCGGCGCCATGGCGGGTGTGGCGCACCTCCGGATGGAATTGCAAGCCATAAATTTTTTTATTTTCATTGGCCACAGCCGCGTTAAAACAGTCGTCAGTTGAACCGATCGTCCGGAAGCCGGCGCCCAGCTTGGTGACCGTGTCGCCATGGCTCATCCAGACCGTGGAGTTAGGCGGTATATTTTGCAAAAGAGGGGACTGGCTATAAACATTAAAAGCCGCGCGGCCATATTCGCGCGTGGCGCCGCCTTTGACCTCGCCGCCCAAAAGCTGGGCCAAAAGCTGGTGGCCATAGCACAAGCCTAAAATCGGCTTGCCTAAATTTAAAAGACGGGCGTCAATCGTGGGGCCATTCGCGTCGTAAACTGATTGCGGGCCGCCGGAGAGGATAATGCCAATGGCGTCGCTCGGCAAATCCGCGGCCGCGATATCAGTTGGATAAATTTTAGACAGCACGCCCAGATCGCGGATGTGGCGGGCAATTAAATGCGTATATTGGGAGCCAAAATCCAGAATAGCAATATGTTGCATGCTGATTATAATTAAGTTAGGATACAACCATATTATCCTTAATTTACCCGCCTATGCAAGAAGCTTTAACTTTTGACGATGTTCTTCTTTTGCCGCAATATTCCAAAATTTTACCGAGCGAAACCAAGGTGGAAAGCCGCTTAACGCGCCACCTAACTTTGCGCGTGCCGATTATATCCTCGCCCATGGATACGGTCACCGAGCACAAAATGGCCATTGCCATGGCTTTAGCCGGCGGGATCGGCATTATCCATAAAAATTTAACGCCTAGCGAGCAGGCCGAAGAGGTGCGCCTGGTAAAAAGATTTGAAAACGGTTTTATTGTTGGTCCGGTGGCGGTTAACGCTGACGATTCTTTGTCGGTGGTTTATAAAATCCGCCAAGAGCGGGGTTATAAAAAAATTCCGGTGGTAAATAAACAGGGCAAGTTGTTGGGATTAATTACGGAACTGGATTATTTTTGGCCCGAGGACAAGGGGCGCAAAGTGCGGGAGTTGATGACAAAATTAAAAGATTTAGTGGTAGCCCCTAGCAATACTAATTTACAGCGCGCCAACGAAATTATCCGCCGCAAGAAACTTTCCATTTTATGCCTAGTAGAAAAGAGCGGAAAATTAACGGCCATTGTGACGCGCAAAGATTTAGAGAAGAATGAGTCATACCCCAACTCGAATAAAGATGCTAATAAGTGCCTACGGGTGGGCGCGGCTTTGGGCGTGGCCAAAGATGCTTTGGCTCGGGCGGAAGCCGCAGTGGCGGCCGGAGCTGATGTACTGGTGGTGGATACGGCGCACGGCCACAGTGAAGCCGTGATCCAGATGATAAAAACTCTAAAGCATAATAGTGCCACTAAAGACATTGATATAATTGCCGGCAATGTGGCCACAGCCGAGGGTGTCGCGGCTTTGATTGCCGCGGGGGCGGACGGAGTGAAAATTGGCATTGGGCCGGGTTCAATTTGCACCACGCGCGTGGTAGCTGGCATCGGGGTGCCGCAGATTACGGCGATTATGGAAGGCATTATTGGCCGTGCTAAACATAAGGATGTGCCTATCATCGCTGATGGCGGCATTAAATATTCCGGCGATATTGTGAAAGCCTTGGCCGCGGGCGCGGACAGTGTGATGATTGGCGGGCTTTTAGCCGGCACCGAAGAAGCGCCCGGGGAGATGGAATACTTTGGCGGGCGGATGTATAAATCTTACCGCGGCATGGGTTCGCTCGGCGCCATGGTCAAAGGCTCCAAAGACCGCTATGGCCAAGCCAAAACCAACAATGAAAAATTAGTGCCCGAGGGCATTGAAGGCCGCATACTTTACCGCGGGCCGGTTGATAGCGTGCTCTATCAATTGATCGGCGGTCTGCGTTCGGGCCTGGGTTATATTGGCGCCAAAACTATTGCTGATTTGCAGCGCAACGCCAAGTTTGTCAAAATCACGGGCGCGGGTTTAACCGAAAGCCATCCCCATGACGTGGAGATTACTAAACAAGCGCCAAATTA
>CAYILY010000069.1:0-3643 GCA_964364395.1 uncultured Gammaproteobacteria bacterium
CACGCAGATTGGCTCGGCTTTAACCGGTGTTTTGTATATTTTAGACGAACCCTCTATTGGCCTCCATCAGCGCGATAATGACCGCTTGATTACGACTTTAAAAGCCTTGCGCGATTTAGGCAATACCGTGATTGTGGTGGAGCATGACGAAGATACTATTATGGCCGCGGATTGGGTGGTGGATATCGGCCCGGGCGCCGGGGAGCATGGCGGCGAGGTAGTGGCGGCCGGCACGCCGGCGACCATTAAAAAATCCGCCAGATCCATTACTGGCCAATTTATTTCTGGCAAGCGTTTTATTGCCGCACCGGCTAAATACCGCACTGGCAACGGCCGCTCGGTGGAGATTATTGGGGCCGGCGAATTTAATTTAAAAAATATCAATGTTGAAATCCCGCTGGGCAAGCTGGTGGCTATTACCGGCGTGTCGGGCAGCGGTAAATCTACCTTGATGCATGATATTCTTTCAAAAAGTTTATCGCGCCATTTTTACAACTCCAAAGACATTCCCGGCAAGCACAAGGAAATCAAGGGTTTTGAAAATATTGATAAAGTGATTGATATCGACCAGTCGCCCATCGGCCGCACGCCGCGTTCCAACCCCGCCACATACACCGGCTTGTTTACTCCTATTAGAGATCTTTTTACTGCTCTGCCTGAAGCCAAAATTAGAGGCTATAAAGCGGGACGGTTCAGCTTTAACGTGCCGGGCGGCCGGTGCGAGGCCTGCGAGGGCGATGGCGTGAAGCGCATTGAGATGAATTTTTTGCCGGATGTTTACGTGGATTGTGAGGAGTGCCACGGCAAAAGATATAATCCCCAAGTTTTAGAAATTCATTACCGCGAAAAGAATATTGCTGATGTTTTGGGTATGACCGTGGACGAAGCGTGGGATTTCTTTAAAAATATTTCGGCCATCAAAACTAAGCTCGATACCTTGCATGAAGTCGGCTTAGGCTACATCCATCTCGGCCAGAGCGCCACCACTTTATCCGGCGGCGAGGCCCAGCGCATCAAGCTGGCCACCGAACTGGCCCGCCGCGCCACGGGCAAAACTTTGTATATCTTGGATGAACCCACCACTGGTTTGCATTTCGCGGATGTGGAGCGTTTGTTGCATGTTTTAAACAAGCTGGTGGATAAAGGCAATAGTGTTTTGATTATTGAGCATAACATTGATATTATTAAATCCTGCGATTGGATAATCGATTTAGGCCCCGAAGGCGGGGATAAAGGCGGAGAATTAATCGCTGCGGGCACGCCGCGGGAAGTAGTGGGGGTCAAGCAAAGTTACACAGGACAATATTTGAAACGGGTATTATAAAAACCGTCATCCCGAGCTTGCCGAGGGATCCCATCGTTTCAAAGCCGTTCGTCTTAAAATCCATGGGATCCTCACGCCCCGCTAAGGCGGGGCTCAGGATGACACCCTCTATTTATGTTCTCACCATTAGAAAGATCAATTCTAGCCGCTCTAGTCTATTTTGACATATTTGAATATCCTTTAACCTTGCTGGAAATCCAGCGTTATTTTTTGCCGGCCGAAAATCAAGGGGATAAAAAACAATACACTCTGGGCGAGATAAGAGGGGCGCTAAACTCCAGCGTTGTTTTGGCCAAAGTCGCGCGTTTTAAAAATGGCTATTATTATTTGCGCGGTAAAGACGGAAATTTACGCAATCGGGCGGATAAATATTTTTATTCAGCCGCCAAGTATCGCCGTGCGCGCAAGGTTGCCCGCTTGTTGTCTTATATGCCTTTTGTCCGCCTGATTGCGGTTTGTAATTCTTTAAGCATCAGCGCCGCGGGCAAGGGCAGTGACATAGATTTATTTATTGTAGCGCGCGCGCGGGGAGTTTGGTGGGCGCGATTATTTTCGCTGTTGGTTTTAAAATTATTGCGTTTGCGGCCCGGGCAAAATGGCGTAAGAGATAAAATTTGTTTAAGTTTTTTTGTGGATGATGAACACCTTAATTTAGCGCCGGTGCGCGCCGGGGAAGAGGATATTTATTTTGCTTATTGGCTGGGGGCTTTGTACCCCCTCTATGAAGCCGGGGATTGGTATGGACAATTATGGCGGGCTAATGATTGGCTGCGCCAAATTTTGCCCGGCGCGCGCCCGGTACTGCCTTTGGCTTTGCGGCACTTTACTCGCGTGCCATTTTTTAAGTTAGCGGCGGAGGCCGGTTTGGCGCCTTTGGCTCCGCTGGCGGCTTGGGTTCAGCGCGCCATTTTTCCAGCGGCCATCAAAAACATGGCCAACCTCGACAGCCGTGTCCGCATTGAGAGCGGGCTGTTGAAGTTCCATACTAATGACCGGCGGGCTGATTATAATCAAGAGTTTTTCAACAGGCTTAAAGCCATATCGAGTTGATTGTCTGGCTCGATATAAATTCGATAGGTAGCGATTAAACTCGATACCTTGTTTTACTGTGGATAAATCGCGGAATATATATAGACAGGGGCTAGCATTCTTATGTATAATAAACAGTATCGAATCGTATCGAAAACCAAAATAAAATGGAGAAATACATACCCCTTTCGGAAATAGCCAACCTGACCCCTTATACAGCGGACTATTTAGCCCTGCTGGCGGGTAGAGGCCGGCTTAAGGCTGTCCAAAAAGACGGGGTGTGGTATTCCACCATGGAGTGGGTGAACGAGTATGTGGTTTGGCTGAATAACCAGATGGAAACCATGCAGGCGAGTTTTGAGTTAAGAGTGCCGAGTTACAAGACAGAAGAGTCCAAGTTGGCATCTGTCATGCTGGAGGGAGCCCCAGCGACCGATAGCATCCATTTAAAAACAAAAATGGATGCTATCGTCCCGCAAGATGCGGGACTCCAGAATGACGTTAAGCCGCAACTCTCTCGAAACCCTGAACTCGAAACTCATAACTTCTTGTCTCTCCAAGAAGCGGCTAAAGTTTCGCCTTATAGCGCGGACTATATTTCATTGCGCATCCGGCAAGGTAAAATCCAAGCCACCAAGCGGGGAGGGAAGTGGTTCACCAAGCTCTCTTGGATCAACGAATATGTGGCGGAGCATGGAGCGAAGGTAGACGCTGGTGTTGCGGAATTGCAGAATGGAAGAATTGAAGTGAAAGAAAATATCGTTCCAGTTGAAAATGCCAAAATCCAAATTACAAATGCCAAAGCAAATCCAAAGTTCAAAATCCAAAATCCTTTTGACCTTAAATCATTTGGCCTTCATTTGAAATTTGATTCTTTGAAATTTGGAATTAGTTCCCGGATTAAATCCTGTAAACAACTTTTCTCCTCTAAATCTTTCCAGCGCGCGACAGCTGGTTCCCTGATAGCCCTGCTCCTTGTCTTCACCCTCTCTCAAGACTCTGTCCGCGCCTCTTTCTATGATTGGAGCAGCCAAGCGGTTAAATCTATTTCTGTTGCTGCTCAAGAAGTTTCAGGCGTAATTTCATCTTCTGTTTCCAAAGTGGCAGCCAATGTCAAATATCAAAGTTCAAATATCAAAGCAAATCTAAATGACAAAGTCCAAAATTTGGCATTGAATATTAAGTCATTTGACCTTGATTTGTCATTTGACTCTTTGGCCTTTGACATTAATATCCCATCTTTCTCCCTGCCGGACATCCAACTGCCTAAACTAGCTTTGCCTGACATCA
>CAYILY010000070.1:0-3604 GCA_964364395.1 uncultured Gammaproteobacteria bacterium
GGCTTTGGAAGAGCGCTTATCGTATCGCTTTGAATGGTGAATGATAGTGGATATTTCCAATCCGGATTTAGAAACCCGCATGGCGATTTTGCAATCCAAGAGCCAAGACCGCGGCATTGGCCTCTCGGACGAGGTGTTGCGTTATTTGGCCGTGAATGTGCAAAGCAATGTGCGCGAACTGGAAGGAGCCCTTAACAAGTTGCTCGCTTCTTGTGAACTAAAAAATGTTTCGCCCAGCCTGGAAGTGGCTAAAGAAGTGGTATCTTCTATTACCATGAGCCAGAAAAAAGGCGGCATCACCAGCCGCGAACTTTTAAAAACCGTGTCCGAATATTTTGATATTACTTTAGACGAACTGACCGGCCAGTCGCGCCGCAAGGAACTGGTGGTGCCGCGCCAGATTACTATGTTTTTAATGCGCGAAGAGCTGGACGCCTCTTACCCGACCATTGGCAAAGAACTGGGCGACCGCGACCACACCACGGCCATGCACGCTTACGGCAAGATCAAGCGCGACATGGATAACGAAGAAAAAATTCGGCAGGATATAATGTTTATTAGGCAACGTTTATACAACGGTTAGTTTGCATTGTGGTTAGCCCCGCATTGTGGAGTTTTATTTTGCGAAAAGATACAAGAAACAAGATACAAACAAGAGACAATATCCAAATTCAAATAACTTCATCATCGTCATTCCGGCCTTGAGCCGGAATCCAGTCTTTTGATTGTTAATGGATCCCGCATCAAGTGCGGGATGACAGAGAGTTTGGTTTGAGTATTGAATATTTGAATTTGTTTGTATCTTGTTTCTTGTATCTTGGTTATTTTAGTACTGTAGGATATAATAAAACCATTAAACTATGTCTACTAGTAATCCTTCAATTGAAGATTTGATTTCCCACACCGGCGCCCAGGCGCCAACTAAAGTCGACCCCAATAATGCCAGCGTTGAGGAAAAATTGGGTGAGCGTATGGTGGAAATCGGGCGCATCGACAAAGAAAGAGAAGTGGCGGCCCAGGCCGCTGGTTTAGGTTTGCCGTATGTGGATTTTGCCAAGGCTTTAATTGACCGCGAGGCCTTACCTTTGCTTTCTCGGGCCGATATGGAGGCTTTAAAAGCCGTGGTATTTTTGCAGGCCGAAGGCGAATTGCGGATGGCCACCGTGGCGCCCAGCGAGGCCGTGGTGGCAAAACTGGAAGAACTGTCTAAGGCTAATAACGCCCATGGGGCTTTATATGTAATTTCTGAATATAGTTTTAAAAAAGCCTTGGCCGAATATGATAAAATTCCCAAAAAATCCAAAATCGCCAAGGCGGTCAGCATTACGGTCGAGGATTTAGAAAAATTTAAGGCTGATGTGGAAGATTTATCCAAGTTGCCGGAAAAAATCAGCAAAATTCCTTTGACTGATGTGGTGACAATTATTCTCGCGGCCGGCATTAAGGCCAATGTCTCGGATATCCATATTGAAGCCGAAGAAGGCGGCATTAAACTCCGTTTCCGCATTGATGGCGTGCTCCATGACATGGCGGAATTAGACAGGAATATGTGGGAGCAGGTGATTGCCCGTTTGAAATTGCTGTCGCATTTGAAAATTAATATCACCGACAAGCCGCAAGACGGCCGCATTTCCATTGAACTGCCGGATGATAAATTAGACATCCGTGTTTCTATGTTGCCCACCTCTTGGGGGGAGAGCGTGGTCATGCGCTTGTTGCGCTCGTCATCCGTGGGTTTGCAGTTCGACGCTTTGGGCATCCGCGGCAAATCGTATAATGATTTAAAACGCGAAGTCGAACGCCCGAACGGCATGATTTTAACCACTGGCCCGACGGGGAGCGGTAAAACGCCTACGCTTTACGCGATTTTGAATAAGTTAAATGACCAAGAAACCAAAATTATTACTCTGGAAGATCCGGTGGAATATAAATTAACCGGCATTAACCAAAGCCAGGTCGAGGCCTCGCGCGATTATACTTTTGCTAAAGGCTTGCGCTCGATCCTCCGCCAAGACCCGGACGTGGTGATGGTCGGCGAAATCCGCGATTTGGAAACCGCGGACGTGGCCATTAACGCGGCTTTAACCGGCCATTTAGTGCTTTCCACTTTGCACACCAATGACGCGGCCGGCGCTATTCCGCGCTTTTTATCCATGGGCGTGAAGCCGTTTTTGCTAGCTCCGGCCATCAATGCCGTGATCGGCCAGCGTTTGGTGCGCAAAATTTGCGAGGCGTGCAAAGAAGAAATCGAATTAGACAGCCAGATACTGGAGCGTGTCACAAAAATTATTGGTTCTATCCCGGCCAATTCCGGTTATACCGTGGATAAAGAGCGGGATTTAAAATTTTACCAGGGCAAGAAATGCGAAGCCTGCCACCAATCGGGTTTTAAGGGCCGGATCGGCATTTATGAAATTTTCACTTTAACTCCAGCCATTGAGAAAATGGTTTTGGCCGGCAATGTGGCCGAGGGCGACGTGAAAGCCGCGGCCCAGACTGATGGCATGATCAGCATGGTGCAGGACGGCATCTTAAAAGCCTTGGACGGCATTACTTCTGTGGATGAAGTGTTTAGGGTGACCGAATAGGGGCGATTCGAATGACCCGAATTACATCCGAATTATCCGAATATCGTATTCGTGTCATTCGGATGAATTCGTAGATTCGGATCGCTTTTTGTTTGACAAATGCCTTATTTCGGGATAGAACAAAGATAAATATCTCGCCCTTTTATACCCTAAACGCTGGAGGCGTTTATGCAATCATATAAAGATTGGCCAGACCAAGCCAGAATTCTAACTGGTGCCCCGTTATTTTTGGTTGTTTTGGGGATACTACTGGCAGGGATGTTCGCTTTTCTCGTCAGTGAGGCTTACTATCGCCTCAAGTGGAGGTTGCTATGAGAGATGACCGTTAGGAAAACACGGCTCAAGCCGAGAAAGGAGGAGAGCCTATGCGTTTGCGTGCATTTTTTGATGCCCTAGTCGGCATGATTTTCAGCCAAGCTTCCCAGCCGGACATGGAAGCCTACCGGCTGGGCAACTACGTCGACGCCTAGAGTTGGTATTCGCACCTCATGAAACTAAAACGCCGTTACCTGGATTGGTAGCGGCGCCTTTTTTTATTGCAGTTTTTTCAGTTTATCCTGCGCTTCTTTAAGTTTCAGTTTTTCTTTTTCCACTACTTCTGGCGGTGCGTTTTTGGTAAAGTTTTTATTTTTTAATTTAGTTTCCAAGCCTTTGATGTATTGTTCCAAGTTAGCCCGTTCTTTGCCGAGTTTTTTGTCTTGGCTGGCAATGGCTTCTTGGGAAAGTTTTAAATAAACATCAAAGTTATTGCCATGCGCCCGGATGTGTTCGGCTTCGTTCACCGGCTTGGTGGGCAGAACCTGGACGCGGATTTTAGTTAATTGTTCAATCACCGCTTCCTGGGATTGGATCAGTTTTTTGTATTTTTCGGTGGTAATGGCAGCGTCCAGTTTTTCTGAATAAGGGAGGTTGTGGCTGGAACGCAGATCGCGCAAGGTTGTGAGTAATTGTTGGATAAGCGCTAAATTTGCTTCATCACTTGGTGAAAATCTTAGCAACACACTTGCGGGTGGATC
>CAYILY010000071.1:0-3435 GCA_964364395.1 uncultured Gammaproteobacteria bacterium
GGCCTGCGCGTGAGCGAGGCGGTGCGTTTGCGCGTGCGGGATATTGATACCGAAGAGGCGACCATTACCGTGCGGCAAGGCAAGGGGAATAAAGATCGGCTGACTGTGTTAGCGCCGTCATTGGTGCCGGACTTGCGCCTATTGGTTATGGGGCGAAAAGGGGATGATTATGTTTTTGTGAGCGAGCGGGGCGGGCACATTACCGAGGCCACGGCGCAAAAAGTTTTTTACGCCTGTTTGCAAAAAGCCGGCATCAAAAAAGCGGCCAGCTTCCACTCGCTCCGGCATTCGTTTGCCACGCACCTCCTGGAAAACGGCACGGATGTGCGCTATGTGCAGGAACTCTTGGGGCATGCCAATATCCGCACCACCCAGCTCTACACCAAAGTGACCAATCCGAATTTAAAGAGAATATCTAGTCCGTTATAAAGACGCGGCACCACCCCTACCCCTCCTCGCAGAGGAGGGGATTTTAGATTTACCGCTTTAACTTACCCACCAATTCCTCTACGTCCATTTCCACAGTATTCTGCTCGCCATGCTGGCGCACGGCCAGTTTTTCACCGCCCATTTCTTTATCGCCAATCACCAGAATGTAGGGAATTTTTTGCTGTTCGGCATTGCGGATTTTTTTGCCCACGCTGTCATTGGCTTCATCCACCCAAACGCGTACGCCTTTGTTTTTTAATTCTTGAGCGAGCTGTAAAGAATAATCCAGATGCTTTTCCGCGGACACAGGCAATAAGGCCACTTGCACCGGCGCGAGCCAGGCCGGAAAAGCGCCGGCATAGTGCTCAATAATAATCGAAAGGAAACGCTCGATAGAGCCCATAATGGCCGCATGAATCATCACAATCCGTTCGTCTTCGCCTTTTTCGTTAACACAAGTTAAATCAAACCGCTCCGGCATGTTCATGTCGAGCTGGATAGTGGCCACTTGCCACTCGCGGCCAATGGCATCTTTGGCCATAAAATCTAATTTCGGCCCATAGAACGCCGCTTCGCCAACACCGGGAATATAATCCACATTTTTTTCTTTAATAATTTCCGCTAGCATGGCCTCGGCTTTTTGCCAGGTTTCTTGGCCGCCCAAATAATTATCCGGCTGTTTCGGATCGTGCGTGGAAAGGCGGACTTGCAATTTAAAGCCGAAAGCGTCGTAGAACTCATGGACAATATCCCAGATTTTCAAAAATTCCTCTTTGGCTTGAGTCATGCGGCAGAAAACATGGGCATCGTCCTGGGCAAAAGCACGCACCCGGGAAAGGCCGGCCAGTTCGCCGGACTGTTCGTCGCGGTAGCAGGCCGTGGTGTTGGCATAGCGCTGGGGCAGTTCGCGGTAGCTCCACTGTTTGCGGGCATAGATTTGCGTGTGGTGCGGGCAGTTCATGGGTTTCATGGCAAATTCGTGCCCTTCGCGCGTGGTGATGCGGAGTAATTCATTTTTGAATTTATCCCAATGCCCGGAAGTTTCGTAAAGTTCTTTTTTGGTGATATGCGGAATTTCTACTTTCATGTAACCGGCGCGTTCGCGCAGCTGCCAGACAAAGTCATCTAAAATATTGCGCATTACCGTGCCCTTAGGCGTCCACAGCGGCAAGCCCGAACCGACTAAATCGGAGAATACAAATAAATCCAGTTGCGGCCCTAAAACTTTATGGTCGCGCTTTTTGGCTTCAAGCATCATTAATAAATATTCATCCAGTTCTTGCTTGGCCGCAAAGGCTACGCCATAAATGCGGGTTAACATCGGATTATTTTCATCACCACGCCAATAAGCCCCGGCCACGCGGGTGAGTTTAAAAGCCTCTAAATCCACATCTTGCATATTCTCGGCATGGCCGCCGTGGCACAAATCCGTAAATTCGCCGGAGGTGTAGAGTGTGATGTCTTCACCCTTGTCTTGGATTTCGGCAATCAACTCCAGTTTATAGGGATTGTCTTTGAATAGCGCTTTAGCTTCATCGGCCGAAACTGGTTTGCCCTCGAATTTTTTCCAGCTTTTGCCGATCTGGCGCATCTTGGTTTCGATTTTCGGCAGATGCGTGTCATTCACCAATTCGGAAAATTGGAAATCATAATAAAACCCGTTTTCTATGGCCGGGCCGATGGTGAGTTTAGTGTCGGGCCAGATATCCAAAACCGCCGCGGCCAGGAGGTGGGCCAGGGAGTGGCGGATATTTTCCAGGGAGGTATTTGACATATTATGGTATTTTTTGTAGTCTATAGTGTTATTGTTCTGTAAGTTTATCATAGTTAAGCAAAAGCCAAAACCCCATAAAGGAGGGTAGCTCTATGTCGTCCAGTCCGCGCATCTGTTTCGCTCGCTTCGTATTTTTCACGCTAATGCTTCCGGGACGGGAGTATGGGTGTGAAGCCCAGCTTATCGTTGTCGAACCACAGCCACACGACGAACAGCTTCGGCTTACAGTACAGTTTTGTTGTACCAATTCATGGCTGCGTTCCGAGTTCGGAAAAGCCCTGGCCGAGTATACAGCTTCATGTCTGGTGCGCTCAATTTCCGGATGCACATTGAACACCACGGAAGAGGGGGTAGTTTCGGTGATGTGCCCGAATCCGCTTGAACACTCTGTCTGGTTTCCTGCCGACCGCGCACCCAAGGAGGCGCGCCGATTGGCAGACCAGATGCAGACGTGCGTCCGTGAAGTGGGGCAGCACGCGCTGGCCGCCTGACACCAAAAAGCTCGTTCCGAGGACACGACAAACAATCGTCGTCAATCCTGGGAACGAGCTTCTTTTATTACTATATCCCTAGACGCGCTTGAATATGCCTGGTTTTGGTTTCTAAAGTTTCAATTCTATTGGTGTGCTCCCTTTGTTTTTCATTTAAGACAGGCAACTCTGTGAGTATTGTGTCCAGTTTTTTGGCAATTTTATCGTTGCTGGCTAAGATTTTATCTTGAGAATCAGTAATTTTATCAGTAATTTGGCCTTCAAGTTCTTTTAAATCATATTTAGTGGCCACAACCTTAATAAGAGTTTCAAGATGTTCTTGAAACTCGCCTTTAGGTAGCGGTTGATTTAAATCATCTTTTTGGTTCATAGTTTTAAGGATTTTTTATTTTTACGAGTTTGTATTTTTTGAGAGTTTGCAAAATCGGTTTGCCACAGTTGTCGCACAATTCAAAAGCACTTAATTTTTCTTTAAAAGCATAAACCCTAACAAGGTCGTCATCCTTTATAGCTTTTTTACAATTGTCGCATTTGTGCGTTATCATAGCTCCTCCAAACCTCACCCTAACCCTCTCCTTAGTAAGGAGAGGGGACTGGGGAGTTATTTCTTTATCTCAATATCCACGTGATCCTGCAAGTTTGGCACGCTGCGCACCCAGAAGGGCGAGAATTGGACTTTAATATCCTCGATGCCGGTGATTTTTTTAAAGTAGGTTTCCACTTCTTTTTGGTTCAGGCCGA
>CAYILY010000072.1:0-3425 GCA_964364395.1 uncultured Gammaproteobacteria bacterium
TTGGGCAATATTTTTTGTCATATGTATCGTTATCAGGGATATTACAAAAATCTTAGCCGATTGAGCAATGTGCATTTGGTCCCGGCTGATACCTCAACTTATGATTTAATCCGGCAAGCACAGGCCGTAGATACTGGCACTGGCAAGGCCGGCTGGGAGGCACTTATGCGGTTAAAGCCTGTTTTGGTTTTTGGATCAGTTTGGTACATGTATTGCCCGGGCGCCTGGCGGGTTATGGATGTAATTTCTTGCCAACAAGCTATTGATAAAATCAGCAATGGTTCGCAACCGGACAAACAGAATGTTTTAAATTACTTAGCCGCTTTAGACAGAAACAGCATCAAGGCCAGGCATTTCCGCACGCTTTATTATCAAGAAGGTTCTTATGAAAAAAGCGATTTTATCAACCATGGAGACAATGTAAAAAATTTATCACAAGCCTTATCTAACGCAATTCTATGTTAAAAAATACTTCAATTCTAATTACTGGCGGCACTGGTTCGCTGGGCAAAGCGTTGGTTAAAATACTCCACGAAGAACACCTGGAGGTTAAAAGGATCGTAGTTTATTCCCGTGATGAATTAAAACAATATGAGATGGCCAAGGAATATCCGGGTGGAGACTATAAAAAAGACACCAAGATGCGTTATTTTATCGGCGATGTCCGCGACCAGCAACGTTTAAAGCGGGCTATGGAAGGCATTGACATCGTTATCCACGCCGCGGCTTTAAAACAGGTGACAACCGCGGAATACAACCCTTTTGAATGCATAAAAACCAACATTTTAGGCGCGCAAAACGTGATTGAGGCGGCTTTAGATTCGGGTGTGAAAAAGGTGATTGCTTTGAGCACTGATAAAGCCGCGGCACCGATAAATTTATATGGCGCTTCTAAACTGTGTTCTGATAAGCTTTTTGTGGCGGCCAATAATTATAAAGTGAGCCGGGATATTGCTTTTTCCGTGGTGCGCTACGGTAATGTCATGGGTAGCCGCGGCAGCGTTATCCCTTATTTTTTGGAAAAAAAGGCCAGCGGGGTTTTGCCGATAACCGATCCGCAAATGACGCGTTTTAATATCACCGTCAAAGATGGCGCGCGGTTTGTTTTAATGGCTTTGGAACAAATGTGGGGCGGAGAAATTTTTGTGCCTAAAATTCCCAGTTATAAAATTACCGACTTAGCCACGGCCGTTGGGCCGGATTGCCGTCAAGAAATAGTCGGCATCCGCCCGGGCGAGAAACTGCACGAAGAGATGATCACGACGACCGATTCTTTGTCAACACTCGAATTTAAAAATTATTACACGATCATACCGGAGCGCAAAAAATGGAGCACAGAAGACTATGTGAAAAAATTCGGCGGCCATCCCTGCCAAACTGGCTTCCAGTATGCCAGCGATAAGAACGATGTTTGGTTGGGAGTGGAGGAACTGCGCCAATTAATCCAAGAGAATATTATTAACCCCGAAGGCAATGCTTAAAATAGGAATTATTGGTTTAAATGAAGGCAATGGGCACCCGTTTTCCTACGCGGCTATTTTTAACGGTTATAACCCCGCGGAATTAGCCAAGCGCTGTCCTTACGCGTTGATTAAAGAATATTTGCCCCGCGACCACCGCAATGAAAATTTGCTTGATGCCGCCAAGGTTACGCATATTTGGACGCAGGATAAAAAGCTTTCCGAAGACGTGGCCAAGGTATCTTTAATCCCCAATGTCGTGGAAAATTATACGGATTTAATCGGCGCCGTGGACGCGGTCATCCTGGCGCGTGATGATGTGCAGAATCATTGGGCAATGATGAAGCCTTTTTTAGAAAAAAAGATTCCTTTATTTATTGATAAGCAATTAGTGGCCACGGCGGCGGAATTGGAAGAGTTGGAAAAATTAACCGGGCCGGAGTATCCCTTAATGGCCGGTTCGCCAATCCGTTTTACTCGCGACTTAGCCGCAGCCAAGAAAGCCATCAGCCTCGGCCAAGTTAAAACCGTGCATGGCGTAAGCCGAGAGAGCTGGTTGCGTTACGGGCACCATTTATTCGAAGGCATTGCCTGTTTGTGGGGCTTGGATATTGCTTGGGTCCGATCTTTGTCTAGCGCGGCAGACCACGACATTGTGCAAATCCACTATTCGTCCGGCTTGAATGTAATTTTGGAATTTATAAAAGATCTCCAATTGCCGATTCAGTTTACCGCTTATTCCACGGCCGATAAAGCGTATAGTGTTCCATTTTCTGATTTTTTTTATAGCTTCCGCGCTATGCTGGAAAGCTTTACCGCCACGATAGAGAAGAAAACCAAAGCCACGCCGTATCAAGAAATTGTGGACATAGCCAAAGTTATTTTAGCCGGCGATATTTCTAAACAAAACAACGGCGCGGCGATTTCTCCCCAAACACTCCAATTTATTACTAACCAGTTTTAATCATATGCATATTCAAGAATTATTTTCCCTGAAAAATAAATGCGCGGTGGTGGTGGGCGGAGCCGGTAAAATCGGTTTCCCCGTCAGTGAGGCCTTGGCCGAGGCCGGAGCCAATGTTTGTATTGTGTCCACTAATGAAGAAAATTTTACAGCGGCGGTTGCGAAACTGCGCGCCCAAGGATTAGCGGCTGAAGGTTTTTTAATGGACCAAGCGGATGAGGCCAACGTTGTGGCTTGTTTGGAAAAGATTAAAACCAAGTTTAAAATTCCGGACATTTTGGTAAATTGCGGCGTGGAGCGGCCCATGAAGAAATTTTTCGAAGACACTGTTGAAAATTGGGATCGCTCCATGGCGGTTAATGCCCGCGGTTTATTTATTACTTGCCGCGCTTTTGGCAAAGCCATGCAAGAGCAGGGTAGCGGCTCGATAATTAATGTCAGTTCAATCTATGGTTTAGTGGCGCCGGACCAGCAAACTTATGAGGGCACCGACATGCAGACCGAGCCGGACTATCCTTATACTAAGGGCGGCATGATAATGTTTTCCAAATATTTAGCCTCTTTATTCGCCAAGGATAAAATTAGGGTCAATTGTGTTGCCCCGGGCGGATTTTTCAATAAACAAAGCGAGCCGTTTTTGCGCCAATATATCGCCAAAGTGCCGTTGGGGCGGATGGCTGAAGCTGATGACATAAAAGGCGCCGCAGTTTTTTTAGGGAGCGATGCCTCCCGCTATATAACTGGCACAGTTATTCCGATTGATGGCGGATTTACTATTGTTTAAGGATTATATGAATAATTATAATTTTTCCCAGACAATAAAAATCGGCAATCGGCTGATAGGCCAAGGCCAGAGCGCGATGATTATCGCGGATATTGGCGCGAATTTTGACGGCAATTTAGATAAAGCCAAAAGGCTCGCTTTGGCCGTTAAACAGGCTGGCGGCGATGTGGTTAAAATCCAAAGTTTTTTAGCGCCTAAAATTGTTTCAGCCAAAGGC
>CAYILY010000073.1:0-3369 GCA_964364395.1 uncultured Gammaproteobacteria bacterium
GCGCTGCATGCCCTCGGGCAGTTCAATGTCTTTTCTCTCCACCATCGCCACCACCACGCCCCAGCTTTCGGTGTGCTTATCCAAAACTTTGGCGATTTCAATATTAATAGCGTCGCGCTCGGATAAAATTTCATCCAACTGAAATCGGCCGACGATATTACGCATTGATGTTTGGGCAATTTGGTTAATAGCATCCATCACTCGTTCAATGGCCACTAAACTTTTAACCGCGTCCGCGATGCGGTAATAGGCCACGGCCGAAACATCCACGGATACATTGTCTTTGGTAATGATTTTTTGCGGTGGAATCGGCAGGGTAATAGTGCGGAAATCCACTTTAGCCATGCGGTCCACAATTGGGATAATCCAGCGCAAGCCCGGCTCCCGGGTGGCCACAATGCGGCCAAAGCGGAAAACCACGCCTTTTTGGTATTGCTGGACCACGCGCAGGCCCTGTAATAAAAACAGGAAAATAAAGGCGAAAATATAGTACAGGTAGTAGGGCATAGGTTTTGGGGTTAATAATCTAGCTTCACTATAGTCCTTAGCTGGATTTTAGCAAGCAGAGGGAGTAAAATATGATGACTATGGCTGAACCATTAGCCGCGCAATTAAGGCCAAAAAATCTAGAGGAATTTGTGGGGCAGGAACACCTGGTGGGGGAGGGCAAACCCCTTAGAAATGCCATCGAGCAGAAACACCTGTTCTCTTTTATCTTTTGGGGCCCGCCCGGGGTGGGCAAAACCACCTTGGCCAAAATTTACGCCCGCGCCTTGGACGCGCAGTTTTTTGAATTGTCCGCTGTCTCGGCCGGCAAGGATGAAATTAGAAAGATAATCAAAGATGATTCCAGCGGCCAGCCGAAAATTTTATTCCTCGACGAAATCCACCGCTTCAACAAAGCCCAGCAGGATTTTTTATTGCCTTATGTTGAGAGCGGAGAACTAACTTTAATCGGCGCTACCACCGAGAACCCGAGCTTTGAAGTTATCTCCGCGCTTCTTTCCCGTTGCCGCGTGTTTGTGTTAAACGAACTCTCGAGCGACAATATGCTCTCTATTATCAACCAAGCTATAAATTCCCCCTCCTTTGCTAAGGAGGGGGTTGGGGGTGGTATGGACCAGGACGCCAAGGATTGGTTAATTGCTATGGCTAATGGCGACGCGCGGCAGGCGATAACTATGTTGGAAAATACTAATCGCTTGTATAAAACTATTACTTTGGAAACATTAAAGCAGACGTTGCAATCTAAACATTTGCGCTATGATAAAAAAGGGGAAGAGCATTATAATATTATTTCCGCCTTTATCAAAAGCATGCGCGCCAGTCAGAGCGACGCGGCCATCTATTATCTAGCGCGCATGGTGGATTCCGGCGAAGATCCATTATTCATTGCGCGGCGCATGGTGGTGTTTGCCAGCGAAGATATCGGCCTGGCTGTGCCCACGGCCTTGGTGGTGGCCAACGCTGTGTTCCGCGCCTGCGAAACCATCGGCTATCCGGAATGCGCCATCAATTTGGCGCATGGAGTGGCCTATTTGTGCCAGTGCAAAAAGAACCGCTCGGCTTATGACGCTTTACGCGCGGCACAGAAAGATGTGAAAGATTTTGGCAACTTGCCAGTTCCGATGAATATCCGCAATGCGCCGACTAAGTTGATGAAGGAGTTGGGGTATGGGGAGGGATATGAGAAATATACAGAGGAGAGTTTGTTGCCGGAGGATTTGAAAAATAAAAAATATTTAAAATAATATGGATCCAAAATTAGAAGAGAAAATAAAAAATAGCGGCAATAATCTCGTTATGAGAGTTGTGGGTTTTTTAGAAAAATTAAATTGGACAGTCGATCTGAGTACTTATTATTACGACGACACTACGGAAAAACCACGAGAGATTGACATAATTGCTTCAAAGCATGTAAAAATAATAGAAGATCGAGATCATCTTGATTCTTTTAAGGTTAATCTATTCATAGAGTGTAAACATTTTTTAAATGATGTGGCTTTTTGGTTGCATGATAATGACAAAGGTAAGGCATTATCAGCTATAAAATTAGTAAATATGCACACAGAAGGTGAAATAAAAAAGAGTTCTGATTTTCAGCAGCATCATTATTTAACAGTAAGTTATGTCGGTAAACTAAGCGACGCCCTTAAAGATGATGAGAATTCCGTCTTCAACGCAATTACGCAACCCGTAAAGTCTCTGATTTTTTTCAAAGAGAATAATCCTGTCAGGGGAATATATTATCCTATTACTATCTATTCTGGGATTAGTGGTATCCAATTAATAGATAAGCAAGGCAAAGTTACGTCCCAGGAAGCGGTAATATATGGTTTATATTATTCATACAGATTTCGGCAAGAACAACAGATAAAAACTGAATATTTTTGCGTAGACTTTGTACATGAAAATAGAATGTCAGATTTTTTTAAAAGAATAGATGGCGAAGTGAGTATTTTAGAAAATCATTTACGTAATTCGGCAATCGATGCGACAATAGCCAGTCAGGCGAGAGTGATGCGTAATAATCAAAATTTTAGAAATTCAAATAGGTAAATGAATATTTATATATGTCATTTGACCCCTTAGGTCATATCAAAATAAGCGTTAGTGATTTTGCTAAGAGCCGCCGGTTTTACGGCCAGTTTTTTAATTTTATAGGTTACAAAATCGTCAAAGACAAACCCGATGGCGCGGGCTGGACATCGCCGGCCGGGTTTGGATTCTGGATTGAGCCGGCCAAAGTAGGGAATCATCCTTATAAATTCGGTGCACCTGGGTGGCATCATTTTTGTTTCAAAGCCCAAAGCCGCGAGCAGGTGGACAGGTTATATAATGAATTTATCATTCCGAATAATATTCAGGTGTTTGACGCCCCAGCGGCCTATCCGCAATATACGCCGGATTATTACGCCGTCTTTTTTGCGGATCCGGAAGGGATGAAATTGGAATACGGGCACTATTGACAAAACATATACATTGTCATAAACTATACACATGAAGCATTTTGTCTGGAATAAAGAGAAAAATAAAAAATTGATTGAGGGGAGGGGCGTTGGGTTTGCGGATATTGTTAAGGCAATAGAGCGGGGAAATGTACTTGACATTATCACCCACAAAAACAGAAAAAAGTATCCAAACCAGAAGGTATTTATCGTGAATATCAATAATTACGCGTATGATGTTCCGTTTGTGGAAGATGAAGAGAAAATTTATTTTAAGACGATTATGCCAAGCCGTAAATCAACTAAAAAATATATAACTAAGGCACCATAACTATGAAAATTTTTGAATTAGATGAAGAAGAAAAGGAACTTGAAACAGCCAAAGCGGTTGGCGAGTTTGAGAGTGTTCCGAATCTGGAAC
>CAYILY010000074.1:0-3286 GCA_964364395.1 uncultured Gammaproteobacteria bacterium
ATAAGTGGCATAATCATTAGCGCTTGAGCCGTCAATAGTTTTTAAAAAATTAATGTCACTCGGCGTTTGGTTCATGGCGCCTAAAGCCATTACCGCCCAGTCGCTATTACCGACACCGGCTAAATAAGTGCCCAAAGCCGGCGGCACCGTGGCCTGCGTTTTATTGGCCGTAAAAACCGCGGCCAAAGATGCCGCTAATAAAACCAAGCTGATTATCTTATAAAAATATTTATTATTTTTCATAAAAATTGAACTATATAAAGTGATTCTGTAGGGGCGCCGCGTTGGCGGAGCCCCTACAGAATTGGCTTCAGACGACGTCTGGCTGCATTAGACCAACCTGCAGCCAGGAAATGAGCACCTGGGTTTGGCCAGAAGCCGGAGCAAACACGGTTTCGACCGTTGGCGCCGCCGCGCCCGGGTCGTCAGCCGCGAACGACAGGCCGACCGTACCGCCCCGAAAGCGCGGCAGCTGTCGCTGAGCCTCGGCGACGGAAGTGATATCCACCTTGCCCAGACGGGTCAAGCGACTCGCGCCGGACAGGTCCGGCACGATATTATCCACCAGAAATATCCACGGCTCATTTTGGCCGTTGATGGCGGTAACAAACAAACCCTCTTTCAAGGGCACGGTCTGGTAGCTGCGCCGACTCGTTTGCAACGCCTGAAGCGGCGATATGGGCCGAACACTCGGAACCGTGAAAGCCTGCCTAATCTGTAATCGCCGCACCAGACCAGAATCGACGGCCTTGGCCGAAGCTCTACCGGGCCCGAGTGGATAATCTCCACAGGCCTCCAGTAGTAACCCCACACCAGCCAGCAAGCCCCCGCCAATAACCATTTGACGTCTTGACAAAGAACCATTTTCCATCTCTTTCCTCCTCTTGAGACGAGACCAAAAAACCGCCTTTCGGGCGGGATGATGTTTGATACGCGCACACTTTAAGCCAAATTTTGTTTGGGCTAAAGTCTGCGCATACAGTTCTCCTTGCTCGAAGATGTTCGATCTTATCAGCGACCTGGCTTATCCCCAAAATAAAGCGGCTTCACAGTTGCGGCACAGCACCGGAGTTTCACCGGTTTCCCTGATAAAATTATAATTTTTAAAAGTCGTTTGTAATGTTGGGACATCCCACGTGTGCGAGACACCCCAACATTACATCAATCACGACAAGCATGTAAAGATTTACCCGCACTTGGAATATCCACAGCCATGGCAAGTTTGGCAGCCTTCGGACATCACCAGGTCGCCGCCACATTCCGGGCATTCTGGGGCATAACCATGGTTAGCGACTGATTGCGGTTTAATTGCCACTGGGGCAATATGTTCGGCTTTAACTTGGGGATAAGCTAGGTTAAGCTGGGCTTGGTCGCCTTTTACATGGCGCTCTAATACCTGGGCAATAGCATCAGCCAAGGAAAGGACTTTGGTACCATTGGGGCCAAAGGCCGGCATGGGGCCGCGGATACCTTTAAGCTGGCTGACGACTTCTTCGGGCGTAATGCCGCTGCGCAGAGACAAGGAGGCCAAGCGGCAAATAGCTTCGGAATTGGCGGCAAAGAAGCCGCCGGCTTTGCCAATAGTGGCAAACACTTCGAACGGGGTGCCGGCTTCGTCATTATTAATAGTCACATAAAGCACGCCATCACCGGTTTTAATTTTGTAAGTCTTGCCGATCATGACATCCGGGCGTTTACGCGGTTCGACAACCGATTTGTCATAAGCCGGCGCCATAACCGTAGCCACATTTTCTTTAGCAACAACTTTATCGCCAGTAAGAAAATTCGGTACCACGTAATTGCCGCTTTGTTCTTGGGTCAGCTTTTTTGGGCCATCGGTTTTTTTGGCTTTGTCTAAAGATTCCAAAACCGAAATATCACGGGAGTTTTCGCGGTAATAAGTCACGCCTTTGCAACCCAAATCATAAGCTTTGATATATAATTCCTTGACCTGGTTGTGAGTGTGCTCTTCCGGCGCGTTAACGGTTTTGGAAATCGAAGCATCAGTGTATTTTTGGATGACAGCCTGCATTTTAACGTGTTCTTCCGGAGTCAGCTGTTTGGCATTAACAAAATAATCAGGCGCGGTTTCGCCGGGATGGGCGTCCATGTATTCTTTATACAGCGGATGGTAAACAATGTGTTCGCCCAGGCGGTCGGTGCGTTTAAAGGCAAAATCATAAACCGGTTCCATGCCCGAGGACACGCCCGCCAAAATACTGGTGGTGCCGGTTGGGGCTTGGGTCTGTAATACGCCATTGCGAATGCCAAACTCGCTAATCCCCTTTTGGATATCCGCGGGCAAACGTTTGATATACACGGCTTGCAAAAATTTCTCACGGTCAAATTCCGGGAACGGCCCTTTTTCGCCAGAAACTTCAGTAGAGGCGCGATAAGTTTCATCCCGCAAAAATCGGTAAACTTCTTCGGTCAAAGCCACAGCCTGGTCCGAGCCATAACGCACTTTCATTTTAATCAAGAAATCCGCCAAACCCATAGTGCCCAAGCCCACGCGGCGCACATTTAACTGGGCTTTCTTGTTTTCTTCAAAAGCATAGGGCGTGGCATCAACCACATTATCCATAAAACGGATGGCTGTGTGCACGGTCTGGCGCAAAGTTTCCCAGTCTACCCGGCCGCTAACAGCGAACGGCGCTAAATTGATAGCTCCCAAGTTGCATACGCCCCAGGCCGGCAAAGGCTGCTCGCCGCACGGGTTCACGCAAATAATATCTTCAAAATACCAAGTATTGGATTCTTTGTTGGCGCGCTCCATAAACACACAGCCCGGCTCGCCCGAGGCATGGGCGGATTCAGTAATCAAATCCCAAATATATTTGGCTTTAACGGTTTTGTAGACTTCGCCCTTCCATTGCAAATCCCAGTCGCCATCTTTCTTTAAAACTTCCATAAACCGGTCAGACACGCAGACCGAAAGATTAGCATTGGTAATCTGGCCCATGTTGCGCTTGACCGTAATAAATTCTTCAATATCCGGGTGGTCATCATTAAGCATCAGCATCAACGCGCCGCGGCGCGATCCGCCTTGGATGACTAAACCAGTGGCAAAGGAATATAAAGCCCCAAAAGACACCGAGCCTGAAGCCTTGCCGTTCACGCCTTTGACAAAACTACCCCGCGGCCGCAAAGAAGAAAGGTTTACGCCCACTCCCCCGCCCCGCGCCATGCTTTCCACCATGGTTTTGACGCTATCCAAAATTCCGCCGCGCGAATCGGGCGGATAAGGCAAAACATAACAATTATAAAAAGTCACTTGCGATTCCGC
>CAYILY010000075.1:0-3279 GCA_964364395.1 uncultured Gammaproteobacteria bacterium
CAGCATGGCCTCATTTTCAATTTGCCAAGCCACGATGTTCCTAAATTGGCTAAAATGCTCAATCTCCGCCCTAAGCAAAGCCATGATTTTAACCTCAAACTCCGCGGCCGGCAGTTTGCGCGCCCAATCCGGTTCATGGCATTCTGGCCAGCGGAAAAGCTTGCGCCCAATAGCCAAAATCACTTTGGCGTCGCGTTTTTGCGCTTCGCGGATATACCAATCAACATCCGAAAAATCGTATTGACCCGGTTTTGGCTCCACTTGATACCAAGGCGCCATTAAACGGAAATTACGCACGCCCATGTCATCCAGCAGGGCTTTGTACACTTTGCCGGAATCCAAGCCCAAATATTCAGTCTGGCGCGGCGAAAATGTCACGCCCCAATTGATCTTGCCCGGCTCTTTCACCCCTTCGCCGGAAATAAACCAAACAATGGCCGCGACTAGCAGTGCGGCAAAGATTACCATAACTATTCGAAATGTATGTTTGATATGGCGATGCATAGCTTTGAATAACCAATAACCAATTTCCAATCACCAGTAAATAACCAAAATCCAAGTCTTATTTCTGCTTATTGGTTATTGAAGTTTTCTTGGTGATTGATTATTGGTGTTTGGTTATTTTCTACTTATGTCTCCTCTAAACATCTCTACTAATAAAAGTGTCAACAGAGTTCCAGCTGCAAATACCCCAACCATTATCCCCCACTGGCGCAAAACATCAAAATTTGTCCGCCAAATGGGATATAAAATTAAAGCCGAAAATAATATGCCAAAATAATAATCCCGCGGAAACGGCCCCCACCACACTTTATGCCAGGTCACATCAGTTTGCGGGCGGCGGCGGATGACGCCATAGTGCGGGTTGATGATTATCCATAAATAATCCCAAACCACGGAAAATAATAAAAATATGGAAAGCACCCACAATTCCTGCCACCAAGTCGGCGCCAAACCTAGATAAGGGTAATGTAAAAATAACAACACAAAACCAAATACCCCAATGTGGTAACCGGTTAAATCTTTGCCACCCATAAATTTGCTGTATAATTTGGCAAACCATTTTCCGTTTGGCCGCCAGGTAGGCAATTTGGCCGCCCAGCCATGTTGGCCCTCGATTTGCACTTCCAGATATGCCAGCACCAAAGCGCAGATGAATAAATAAATGGCGAGATTTATATTAGGAGAAAGCATATTTTTGAAATAAATTGCTTAATTAATAAAGAACCACCCCTCGGTCCCCTCCTGAGTACAGGCGGGGAGGCGTTTCATATTTTTTTATTCTCTCTGTCCCCCCGCCTTTACTAAGGAGGGGGTTAGGGGGTGGTCATACCTCTAAACATTTTTAAAAACAGCCCAGCCAATCACTCCGGCCAAACCCCATAAAGGTATGGAAGCAAAACTAGTATAGCCGTTAATACTTTAAAAATGATAAGTCCAGAGGCGGCTCCCCATTGTTTTATGATAAGCAAATCCCACCATCCATTCAAACAAAGTGCCTACAACCGCGAAAGCAAAAAAACTAGCAACTAATGATAAGCCATCATCTTCAACCAGGCCTGCGACCGTAGCTAAAGGAATGCCAAAAAAAAGCAAGTAGCGCCAAATACTAAAATGATGCTTTTTAGACAGTTTGTTCCAGATAGATTTTTTTTGTCGAGGAATAATATAAGCCTCTAACAAAAATTCCAAAACAACTATAACAATCACAAAAATTGCGATTTTCATAAAAAAATTAAAATGCGATTAATCCTATCCCTAAAGATATCAACACAATCGCCGCTAGTTTTTGAACTAGAACACCTCCACTCAATTTTTCCGACAAAACTTTAGGAAACTTCCTTCCCAAAAAAGCAATAGCAATAAGCAGAAATACGTACTGCACGCCCTGCATGGCATTGACCAGCGAAACCGACGCGAGCGAAATAGCATAGTTTACCAAAACAAAGCCCAAAGCCCCGGCAATCTGTCCGCCAATAAACAACGCAAAAATATTCCTGCCTTGTTTAGTTTTTTCGGGGTGAAAAATCGCGTGCCGCTCTTTAGGGATCAACAATATCAGCAAAGCCAGCAAAAATCCGCCGATTCTGGACCAGACAAAGCCGGACACAAAATTTTGTTCAATAAATACTTGCTTGGTTAAAACAAACGACACCGCAAAGACGAACGCGGCTATGACCGCGTATAAATAGCCCGTGGCCGAGCCTTTCCCTTTTTTATCTAAAGTGATTAGCACGCCGCCAACGACTAAAGCGACAAAACCTAAAATCTGGTTATTGGCCAAACGCTCGCCTAAATAAAAATAGGCTAAAACAAAAGTAAACAAAGGCACTAGGCCGCCAACCAGCGGCACCACGCGCGAGGCTTCGTTTTGTTTTAAGGCCGCATAAAACCATATCAAGGCCAAAATAAAAGTTCCGCCCGCCGCTAAAGCCCGCCAAATTTCCGGCATAGCCGGCACCGTAAAGCCAAAAGGAATTAACAGCACGGCCGCCCCGCCCAAGAGGCCCGTCAAAACCGCGTAAACAAATGGCGATGGTATGCCTTTGCTTAATAAAAATTTATTGGTCAAAAATGCCAAAGCATTAAGGAAATGACCTATGAGTACTATTAGTAACCAAGACATAATATTGATGTCATTGCGAGGGAGCGTACTCGCGACCGTGGCAATCCCATGGTTTTAGCACCGTTCGTCTTTATACCCATGGGATCCTCACGCCCCGCTTTAAGGCGGGGCTCAGGATGACAGGTTAAATACTATTTTTTTAATATTCTCTACTCCCCTGCGCGGCGCCTCCAAATAACCTTGCAAGGCCGCCTCGGCCAGCCAGCCGTTTTGCAAATAATCCATCAGCCATTCATGGGCATACATCGGCATTTCCTGCGGAATGCCGGCGCCAATAACCTCGAGCCAATATTTGTTAAAAAATTCCTGCGAGCCGATCGGCGGAGCAATAATAATTGGGAGCCCCAAAGCCGAATAAAAGGAAAGTTCGCTCGGCTTAGTCCATAAAATATCGGTCTCGCGCAAAGCTAAATTAAATTTGCGGAAATAATCTTCTTTGGTATCCGCGTAAATTAATTTAACCCCTAAATCCAGGTAATCCAGCAAGCGGTGCTTCTTTATTTGCTCCATAAAATAATTATGGATTTGGTCATGGATGCCAGCCACTAAAATAAGCCCCAAACGGCCGGTGCGGATATGATTGCTGATGCTTTTTAAAATCTGGTGGCCAATCTCGCGCTGGGGCTTAATATCCTGATTCTGATGGGCGCCAT
>CAYILY010000076.1:0-3217 GCA_964364395.1 uncultured Gammaproteobacteria bacterium
CGCGGCTGAAGCTTCCATAATATCGAATATCAAAATTTTACCGGTAAAATCTTTAAAAGAACTGGCTGGGCATTTAACAGAGCAAGAAATTATCCCGCCTTTTGTCCGGCCGCCAGCCGAGGTTGTGCTGGAAGACGCGGTTTTAACGGACATGGCCCATATCAGCGGGCAAGAACACGCCAAGCGCGCTTTAGAGTTAGCGGCCGCGGGCGGGCATAATTTATTAATGTCCGGGCCGCCCGGCAGCGGCAAGACTTTATTGTCCCGCGCCTTGCCGACTATTTTGCCGGCTATGTCCGTGGCCGAACAGCTGGAAGTGACAAAAATTTATAGCATTGCCGGCCGGCTGACAGCCAAAGCGCCGCTCGTCAGCATTAGGCCTTTCCGGTCGCCCCACCATACTACTTCGGGCGTGGCGCTGGTGGGGGGCGGCACCTATCCGCGCCCCGGGGAGATTAGCCTGGCCCACCGCGGAGTGTTATTCTTGGACGAGTTTCCGGAATTTTCACGCAGTGTCCTGGAAAATTTGCGCCAGCCTTTGGAAGACGGCGTGGTGACGGTTTCGCGCGCCCAGGGCAGTTTAACGTTTCCGGCGCGGTTTATTTTAGTGGCTTCGCAAAATCCCTGCCCCTGCGGCTACGCGTCGGACGCGGATCGGGAATGCGTTTGTTCGCCAGGGCAGATAATCAAATACCGCCATAAAGTATCGGGCCCGATTTTAGACCGGATAGATTTGCACGTGGAAGTGCCGCGCTTGGCTTTTGAAAAATTAGCCAATAGCGAAGGCGCGGAATCTTCCGCTGTGATTAGGCAGCGGATTGAAAGGGCCCGTTCTGCCCAAGAACAAAGATTGTCCCAGCACGGAATTTTAACTAACAGCGAAATGCCGCCGCCCTTAGTGCGCCAGTATTGTGCGTTAGACAGCGCGAGCCAGCAGCTTATCAAGCAGGCGGTGGATAGCCTGCATTTATCCGCGCGTTCATTCCATCGCCTATTAAAAGTCAGCCGCACGATCGCGGATATAGCCGGCGAGGAAAATATTTTATTAGCGCACCTAGCCGAGGCGTTGCAGTATCGGCCCAGAACAGAATAAAATTATAGGTAGTCCAAAGGATTCACGCGATTGCCATTTACCCTAACTTCGTAGTGCACGTGCGGGCCGGTGGAGCGGCCGGTCGAGCCCACCGAAGCTATAACTTGCCCCTTGGTGACGCGGTCGCCGCGCTCGACTGCCAGCTTGCTGTTGTGGCCATAGAGCGTTTGGATGCCATCACCATGGTCAATGATAATGTAATAGCCATAGCCGCCGCGGTTCCAGCCCGCGGTAATTACTACGCCCGCCTCGGAGGCATAAACCGGCTGGCCGGTGGGGGCGGCAATATCCAAGCCAGTATGGCGCCAGCCGCGGAAGTATTGGGAGATCCGTTTGGATGTTGTCGGCCAGTTGAAATGCCCGCTCGCCGCTGGCGCGTTTTTAAAGATAGAGCCCAAGTTGCGGTTCGGTGCGGCCGGGCGCGGCGCGGCCGCGGCTTGGCTGGGCACCGGAATACCGTCGGGAATGATAATTTTTTGGCCGACCGCGATGTCCGAAGCATCGGCCAGTTTATTGATTTCTAAAATATCTTCACTCTTGGCGCGGTAGCGCGAGGCAATAGCGTTCAAGCTGTCGCCCTTTTTAACCGTGTGCGCCACGCCGGTGACGGGCAGGATCGATAAAGTTTGGCCGGGTTTTATAAAATCGCGCGGGCCGAGATTATTCTCCCAGAGCAAAGTGTTGGTGCTGATATCAAACTGTTCGGCGATTTCGGAAATCGTATCGCCGTCTTGCACGGTATAAGTGATAATTTTTTCGCGCCGCACGGGCGTAATTTCCGTGCCGGTCAGATCCGGGCTAAACAAAGCATCGCCGCTGCCGGAGAGGAATTGGTTATTAGCGTCGTCCGCGGCGCTGCCCAATGTTTCTACATTGCTTTGCACGCCCAAAGCCAGCAGATCTTGGCCATCATTCTTATTGCCGGGCGCCGTGCTGGCCGCCGCCTGGCCGCTGTCTTCGTAGTAAATTTCCGCGTCGCTGTTTTGGATTAGCAAAACGTATAGGCTAGATGTGCGGCCAATGTCCTCGGGCCTCTCTTCGCGCGCCTTTAAATTAGAGGCTGTGGCAAACAAAGTTAAAACCGAAAGCCCGCCGTAAATTACCATATTGCGGCCAAAATTTTCGCCCAGTTGCTGGCGCAAGTATTCTAAATAGCTGGCCAGCTTGGCCGTAATTTTTTTAAACAGGCTGTAAAGCGGCAGCAGCGCGGCGCGCAAAACAAAACGGCCCGCCAAACGGAGGATGGAGCCAAGCAGAATAAAAATACCAGCCGCGAGCTTGATCAGCAATAATAACAGATTGCCGACAATGGCTAGTAATTGGATGGCGGTTTTTTTAGCAAGGGCTTTGTTGCGGGACTGAAAATTGCGGCCGGGCGGTATTAATCGCTGATGATGGCGCATAATGATAGTTAATACTATAACAAATTTTGCTACTTTTTACAATTCCCACAAATTACAAATACGTTACGAATCTACAAATATTTGTAATTTGTATTGTATTTGTAATTTGCGGGTGTTGGTTGAATTTTATCGTAAAAACTGTTAGATTCTATCTATGCAATACGACCATAAGTCAGTAGAAGCCAAGTGGCAAAAGCGTTGGGATAAAGAGGGAATTTTCAAGGTTGATGACAACGTCAAAGCCAAAAACAAGCGCTATATTTTGGATATGTTTCCTTATCCTTCGGGCGCGGGTTTGCACGTCGGCCATCCCGAGGGCTACACGGCCACGGACATCTATTCCCGCTATTTGCGGATGAAAGGCTATCAGGTTCTCCACCCCATGGGCTGGGACGCTTTTGGTTTGCCGGCCGAGAATTATGCCATTAAATCAGGCGTGCATCCCCAAGCCAGCACAGAGAACAATATAAAAACTTTTACCCGGCAGATAAAATCTTTGGGCTTTTCTTATGATTGGTCGCGCGCGGTCAACACCTCTGATCCGGAATATTACAAATGGACCCAGTGGCTGTTTTTACAATTATACAAAGCCGGTTTGGCTTATAAAAAAGCCGCTCCGGTTAATTGGTGCGCTGATTGTCAAACCGTTTTGGCCAACGAACAAGTGGTGGATGGCAAGTGCGAACGGTGCGGCAATAAAGTAGTGCAGAAAAATTTGGAG
>CAYILY010000077.1:0-3026 GCA_964364395.1 uncultured Gammaproteobacteria bacterium
TACCTGGGCCACGTCGTCTTCTTTGTCCGGATTAATGGCTTTGGATTGCTCTTTGAGCGAAGCCACCACGGCTTCGGCCGCTAAATCCATGCCGCGCTTCACGCCCAAGGGGTTGGCGCCAGCGGTCACGTTCTTGACCCCGGCGGCTACCATAATCTGGGCAAGCAAAGTAGCGGTGGTAGTGCCATCGCCGGCCACATCGTTGGTTTTGTTGGCCACTTCTTTAATTAAAGAGGCGCCAATGTTTTCGAACTTGTCTTCTAATTCAATTTCCTTGGCCACGGTCACGCCATCCTTAGTGATGGTCGGCGAACCGTAAGATTTATCCAAAATCACATTGCGGCCTTTGGGGCCAAGTGTAACCTTAACAGCGTCAGCCAGCTTATCAACACCGCGTTTGATAGCCTGTCTTGCTTCCTCACGATATAGTATTTGTTTAGCCATAAATATATTACCGACCCGAATGACCCGAATTAACATCCGAATGTTCCGAATAATTTCTAAACTTATCTTTTCTTATATTCGGGTTATTCGGATGTAATTCGTAGATTAGGATCGCTGTTAATTATTCAAGTATGCCTACGATATCACTCTCACTGATAACTAATACTTCTTCGCCATCAACTTCAATTTCATCCGGCGAATATTTGCGGAATACCACCTTGTCCCCGACCGAAATGGACATGGGGGCGATCTCGCCTGAATCTAAACGTTTGCCCGGGCCGCAGGCAATCACTTCGCCTTGTTCCGGTTTTTCTTTATTAATAGTCTCCGGCAGCACAATGCCGCTTTTGGTGATTTCTTCTTGGCCGAAAGGTTTCACAATCACCCGATCGCCAAGAGGGCGTATGTTTTTCATATTTTCTTATCTCCTTTGTTATCACTCTTGACCTAAGAGTGCTAAATATTAGTAGTTTTCTATTGTAGCCAATGGCCGCGACCATGTCAAGAGCCAAAAACCCCCTCCCAACCTCCCCCTTAGTAAGGGGGAGGAGCCTATAAAAAACACTCTTCCTCCCTCTCCTTACTAAGAGCCTGTCCCGAGTATTCCCGAGGGAAGAGTGTCGGGGGTGAGGTCAAAAAAAAACCTGCACAATTAGAGCCTGTGCAGGGGTGGTGATGGCCAAGGCGCAACGACGAGGAGTCGCGAAGCGCACTGGCCCGAAAAATGTACAAAGAGGGAGGGTGGCGGCATAGGAGCCGACCACTCGCGATGATGTTGCCCTGTCGACTGTCGTCGGGGCCCCAGGGCGGCCGGTGCGATGCGCGCTTCTACGGTTACCTGGCTCGTCGCCAGCGAAACCTCCACGGCAAACGCGAATGACATCATCTGGTCCACCTCTAGCCGGACCCTCCCTCATGATTCCTAGCTGGCACCCGGGTTATCTGGCCGGACCAGCTGAATAGTTCCCCTCCACATCATATACCTCCTTGACATGAGGGGTTGCGGCTCCTGTCGCGCGGGAGTGCGAGACAGAAGAGTGGTGGACATAAGCCTGCAGGGAGCGAGCTCATGTCCAAGTGGAACGTTATTTCTTTATTTTGAAATATCAATATACACGAATTACTACTACTTGTCAACTCCAACAACCTAAAAATAGCCTATTTTCTGCTAATATTAGCCAAATATACTGCGCCTATCATTAGGCCGGAATACAGAGACCAGAGATAATGATCAAAAAGCGAGATTACAAGCAAAGGCAATATAAAAACTATGTCATTGCTCGCCCATCGCAATGACAGAAACACGATTAGCAATATAAATAACAATCCAATGAGCCCCAGCTCTGCCCAAATCAGCAAAAAGACATTATGGACTGGCTGATAGTAGTAGGCTGGCTTAGTGCTATCAATATCGCGATGCACGGCCAGGCCATAGTTGCCTATGCCCACGCCCAAGAGTGGATGTTTTTTAATTATCTGCCAGCCTTCGGATAAAAAGGCCTGCCGTTCGCTGGTGGATTTATGTTCAAGGCGGTTATCACCGCTTAAGCGCGTTAAAAATGGTTGGGGGAAAATGGCAATGAAAATTGAAACAACTGCCACTATTAATGTCATTCCCGCGAAGGCGGGAATCCAGTTCTTATTTTTACTTCTGGATTCCGGGTCAAGCCCGGAATGACACTTACTCATTTCTTTGATGAACCAAAAAATAGTGAAAACTCCAAACGCCAGCCAAGCTGAGCGGGAAAATGTGGCCAACAACCCAAATAATATAACTATAAATGAAGCATATAAAAATAATAATTGAATATTGGATATTTGAATTTGTTTGTATCTTGTTTCTTGTATCTTTCTTATAATTACCACCAAACCCAGTACTAGCCACCCCCCCAGCATATTCGGGTGCGGGAATGATCCATAAGCCCTGAGCCACCGCCCGTCCATGGTTTCCACCACCGACGCGCCCAACACATCGGCGCTTTGCTGCGCTATGCCTAAAATGGTGGATGCCGGAATGGATTGCATCAAAAATTGCGCAATAGCAATAATTGCCTGTAATAATGCAGACAATATAATAACCATTCGTATGGGCGCATTCGTATTTCGCGACCCGCCGATGAGGCGGGGAGCGAGCGCCATTAGTATGCCTGCCTCAACCAACCATCGCCAATGGATTAAGGCCACGTTTTTATCAATCGCCCAAAAAATCGATAATCCGGCGTAAATTAAAAATAACACACCGATCGATTTGTACAGACGGCCCCGTTGGGGCGTCTTTTTTTTTTCTCCGAGGCGCCGCGCCGCGGCCGCCTCTACAAAAAAACGAATAATCAACAAAACCAAAATCAAGGCCAATAAAATTTCCGTGGCGTATAATGATTGCGTGCCATATTCCCACGGGCCGCCATTAATTTCTCCGCCCGAAATAATCCACCGCGCCTGCCAGGGAATTAAAAAAACCAACAATAATATGCCGTATTGGATTATTTTTTCCAAAAATTTCATTGCCAGTGACTTCCTATATCAAATATGTTATCTTGTAATTACAAACGGCTTCGGCCCGACACACGCCTCTGGCACGA
>CAYILY010000078.1:0-2994 GCA_964364395.1 uncultured Gammaproteobacteria bacterium
GATAAAATAATGGCGATAATTACCATCAAACCAATATCGCCGTATTTGCTTTTAATGTTTAAACGGTTGAGTATCATAATTTTGCCAAGCGCTTAACGGCTTTATTAAAATCATCGCCGCGCTCGAATTCATGCTGCCATAAATTAAAGCTAGCCGCCCCAGGCGAAAATAAAATCACGTCGCCCCGGGCGGACAAATCAAATGCTTCTTTGACCGCGGCTTTTAAACTGTAATAATCCGTATGCAAATTTTTAAAGCCAGCTAAAGCCTGTTCCATCTTGTCGCTAGCTTCTCCCTCGAGCAGCCAAACTTCGTGGCAATATTTTTTAACCATGGCCGCCCAATCCTCGTAATCCAAATTTTTATCCGCGCCCCCGGCAATCAATAAAATATTTTTCTTTTTATCGCTAAAACTTTCCAAGGCCGCCATGGCCGCCACCGGCGTGGTGGCCGTGGTGTCGTTGACAAAAGTGACGCCACCCTTGCGCTGGATAATTTCCTGCCGCCCCCCTAAAAGGGGCGGATGGTGTAAAACTTTTTTAATAATATTATTGGCCACGCCGAATAGTTTGGCCACACTCACGGCGGCTAAAACATTTTCTAAATTATGCTCGCCAGCAAGCTTGATGTCTTCCAGCTTGGCCACGGGCTCCTCGTTTTTGTCTTGGCGGAAAATAATCTCATGCCCGCGGACAAATAAGCCATTATGCTTGTGGTCTAGCCGGCTGAAAAACATTACTTTACCCGGTGCCTCGGCCGCCCATGACCGAACCATTTCGTCGCGGGCGTTTAATACTAACCAGTCACTGTTGCCCTGATAACGGAATATGGCTTTTTTGGAATTATAGTAATCAGCTAAAGACGCGTAGCGATTCAAATGATCCGGATATAAATTCGTCACCACGGCCACTTGCGGCGCAGCTTTAATTGGGGCTAAACCCTCCAATTGCCAAGATGATAATTCTAAAACCACGGCCGGCGGTTTTTTAATTTTATCAACCACATCTAGCATGGCGGTGGTGCGGATATTGCCGGCTATTACCACGCCTTTATCCTTAGCCTGCAAAAACGCGCCGATTAAACTGGTGGTGGTGGATTTGCCGCGCGTGCCGGTAATGCCGATCACCTGGGTTTTCATGCGGTCAAAAAACAAACTGGCTTCATTATAGATGGGCTTGCCTAATTTTTGCGCCAGCTGGATATAAGGCGAATTGCTGGGTATGCCCGGATTTTGGATAATAATATCCGCCCATTTAATATCTTTCTCGCGGTGCTCGCCTAAAACAAATTGGATATCGCTCCAACGTTTTAGTTTCGCCAGTGATGGGGCTAAAACTTTGGCGTCTTTTAAATCCGAGATGACAAGCTCCGCACCATGCTTGCGCAACCAACGGGCCGTGGACACGCCGCCGCCATGCAAACCTAAACCCAAAAGTAATATTTTTTTGCCTTTAATTTCAATCATACTATCTCCTTTCTATTCCGCATCTTTGGCAAATAATTTTGACGAGTTGAAATTTTCTTCCCGCTTTTTATCTCCAAATCTTTACGCGCCGAGCCCGCCACTTTCCCACCTGCTTGTGCAGCCAATTTATTTTCAATAAAACCTTGGGTATTTTTATTCTTGGCGATTTCCGTGGTCGAAGCCTCGCCCAACATGGTGAATATCAGTTCCAAATCATTCATGTGATCCCGCAGATTTTCCCGTTTTAGGCCTTTGAATTTTTGGTACTGGCTCGGCGTCATGCCAAAAGTAGCTTGGGAAATCTCCGCGGTTAAAATCGCGTATTCCCGCCCTTCTTTGACGCTTCGTTTCTGCCACTCATCTGTCAAAGTCTCGCGCACCGCAATGCCGCGCATTCTTTTTTCAATCCAGGAATCCGGATAGCCTTTAGCCTTGTAAAGCACGCGGGTCCGCTTGGTGGCCAATTCCGGATCTTCAATTTCCTTTACCCGCTCATAGCCGACTTTAGCCAGCCAACGTTTGAACGGTTCGGCTTTAGGCGAAGGGATTGATTGAATGATGCGGAAAATACCCTCGGTATTAGCACAATCGGTTGCACGCATTTTTCCGTCTTCAGCCGGCATTTTCAACTGTTCCCAAAATGGGAACGGTTGGGACATTTCTTTATCCCGCTCCTTCATTTTTGCCCAATAAGTCTTAGATTGCGGGCTGCTGGCCAAAACACTAATTACATCTAAAATCGAAAACCACCACTCATTATTATGAATAGTTTTACGGATTTCTTTCCGCTGGAAAATGGCAATTTTTGTAGTAATAGTTTCCATAGGCACAACAATAAATCAGTAAACCTACACCAGCGTTTTGTCAATCAAAAACAAGATAAGGCCCAGCACCGCGGTTACGGCCGAAATCACCCAAAAACGCATGACAATTTTCGGCTCGCTCCAGCCAATGGCTTCCAAGTGATGGTGAATGGGCGAAGAAATAAAAACTTTCTTACCCCGGAATTTTTTGGAAAGCACTTGGATAATTACGGAAAGCGATTCCACCATAAATAACAAACCCACAATCGGCAACAATAAAGCTGTGTTGGTGAGCATAGCCACAATGCCGAGCGTGACGCCCAGCCCCATGGCACCGGTATCGCCCATAAAAAACCGCGCTGGATTGATATTGAACCATAAAAAAGCCAAAAGCGATCCGACAATCACGGCGCAGAAAGTGGCCAGCTCAAACTTGCCAGTCGCAAAGGCCATAGCGCCAAAGGCCACAAAACAAGCGAGCAATAAGCCGCCAGCTAGGCCATCTAGCCCATCCGCTTCATTCAAGGAAAAAGCGGTGGCCACAATCACAACCATAAAAAACGGAATATACAGCCAGCCGATTTGGTAATCCCCAAAAAACGGAATATGCAATAAATCCCAGTCTAATTTGAAATAAAACCATAAGGCTCCCACAGTGGCAAAAATGGTGTAAACAATAATCCGGTGCCACATGCGCAAGCCGCCCTAAAATACTCCTCGGCCGCG
>CAYILY010000079.1:0-2954 GCA_964364395.1 uncultured Gammaproteobacteria bacterium
GTTGGAAGAGCACACGCTCCTCGCCAAAGCCATGGGCGTATTTAGGGAAAAAATTTTTGTCATGCAAAACGGCGCGGTCTTGGAAATTGACAAGCACGGCGCCACTATCTCCAAAACATCCGTGCCGGCCGGTTATGTAATGGTGGACGGCCTGGGCGTTGGAGATATCGGCAATGTGGTGTTGCGCGACCGCAAAGTCATGGCCGAAGACGGCATGGTGGTGGTGCTGGTTAAAATTGACGACAAAACCAACAAGCTGGTCGGCGAGCCGGATATTATCACCCGCGGCTTTATTTACGTAAAATCTTCGGACCGCCTCTTGTTTGAGACCAAACAAAAAATCCGCCACACCATTATCGCCGCCGCCAGCAAAACCATGACTGATAAAATTGAAGACTGGAACAACGTCCGCGGCCTCCTGCGCGATGATCTGTCTGACTTCTTCTTCAAAGAAACCGAACGTCGGCCCATGATATTGCCAGTTATAATTAAAGTGTAGACTGCGAATTATGCGAATAATATGCGAATCCATACAAATGTTCGCATTAATTTGCAACGATTGGCATAATTAGTAATTGACTGAATATGGAGGGGGTAATTTATCCAGAGTTAAGTTATAAAATTATTGCTTGCGCCTTTGCAATCTATAATCAACTCGGCAGTGGTTATGCCGAAAAATACTACGAACGAGCCTTAAGACTGGAATTTGATAAACAAAAAATTAATTACAAAGAACAACTTCCAGTTAAACTCACATATGATGGACAAATGATTGGTAAATATATTGTAGACTTTGTAGTAGATGACAAAATTCTGGTAGAATTAAAAAGGACTAACCAAATATACCCTTCCCATCAAAAACAAGTACTTAATTACCTACAAACATTAGATCTAAAATTAGGTTTGCTAATATATTTCACTAATAGTAGCGTCAAATATTCAAGGATAATAAATTTTCATTTACAGTAATCATTCGCATTAATTTGCATATTATTCGCATAATTCGCAGTATGAAAAACACTATCTTCTCCGGCATGCAGCCCACCGGCGCACTGCACATCGGCAACTACTTAGGCGCTTTAAAACAATGGGTGGACTTGCAGGCTGAATACAGCTCCATTTTCTGCATTGTTGATTATCATGCCCTGACTATTCCCTATGAAGTTAAAGCTTTAAGGCAAAGAATTATTGATTTGGCTTTAGACTGGCTGGCCGCGGGCATTGACCCGGCCAAATCCATTGTGTTTGTGCAATCTCATGTGCCGGAGCACACCGAATTGGCCTGGATTTTTAATACCCTAACTCCGCTCGGCGAACTAGAACGGATGACCCAGTTTAAAGAAAAATCCAGCCAGCACAAACAAAACATTAATGCCGGTTTATTCACCTACCCGATTCTCCAAGCCGCGGATATTTTGCTTTATAAAGCCAACACTGTGCCGGTGGGAGAAGACCAAGTCCAACATATTGAGCTGACGCGCGACATTGCCCGCAAGTTTAATAATGCTTTCAAGAAAACTTTCCCAGAGCCAAAACCGCTTTTAACCCGCACGCCGCGCATTATGTCTTTAGTGGAGCCAGAAGCGAAAATGTCCAAGTCTAAAGGCGACAAACACTTCATTGCTTTAACCGACTCCCCCAGCATAATCCGCGCCAAAGTTAAAAGCGCAGTCACCGACACGGCCGGCGGCTCCAAAGCCAGCGGCGTGGTTAATTTGCTGGCGCTATTAGCCGAGTTTGGCGCCAAAGGCCAAGTTGCTAATTTAACCGCTGACCACAAAAGTGGCACGCTCAAATATTCCGTGCTTAAAGAAGTAGTGGCTGAAGCCATTATCAAGCATTTAGAGCCCATGCAAGCCAAGCGCGCCACGCTCGCTCGCGACAAAGATAAAATCGCCAGCATCCTGCTCTCCGGCGCGGAACGGGCCAGTGCCATTGCCCAAAAAACAATGGAGGAAGTCAGAAAAAAGATTGGCGTACGTTAAAATGATTATAAAAAAAGCCCCGCCTAGGCGGGGCTTTTTTATCCTTGAATAATTTTTAACAATTCGTTTTTCTTTTCTTCCATTAATGCCCTGTCCCCGATTGCTTCCACATTCAAGCGCAACAGCGGCTCGGTATTAGATTTACGGATGTTGGCATGCCAGTTGTCGGCGACAATACTCACTCCGTCCAGTTCTTCAATCTTAAATTTATCCTGATAAGCTGATTTTATCTTAGCCATAATTCCATCCGGATCCGCCACGGTTTGGTTAATCTGCTCGCACATAAAATATTTTTCGCGCAATGGCGCGGCTAATTGGTCCAAAGTCTGGCCGCTCGCATCAATCATTTCCCAAACTAACAAAGCCATACCCGCGGCCGTCTCGGCCCAATAAAAATTTGGTAAATAATAGTGGCCGCTTTTTTCCAAGCCAAATATCGCGCCTTGTTTTTCCATTTCGGCCTTAATAAACACATGGCCCACGCGCGAGGCATAAGCCGTGCCGCCGGCCGCCTTAACCAAATCGCGTGCCGCCCAACCCATAATCGCGTCATGGACGATGGTGCCGCCGTTATGGCGCTTAATTAAATATTGCGCCACTAAAGCGCCCAAAAAATCACTAGGTAAATATTGGCCATTTTTATCAATTACAAATAAACGGTCGCCATCAGTATCAATCGCAAAACCCAAATCCGCGCCGGTTGTCACTACTTCTTTTTCTAAATCCACGCGGTTTTCGGCTTTTAACGGGTCGCCGCCATGGTTGGGAAAATTGCCATCCACCTCAAAAAATAAAGGCACAGTTTCGGCCGGCAAATTTTTTGTCACTAATTCCCAAGCCACACCGCCCAAGCCATTGGCCGGATCGACCGCAATCTTTTTGGGCTTTAATTTTGTGATATCAATTAATGATAAAACCTTGGCCGCAAAACTCGGCTTGATATCTAGCGCGGATACTGTTCCTTTTCTG
>CAYILY010000080.1:0-2928 GCA_964364395.1 uncultured Gammaproteobacteria bacterium
TATTGCCGATTAGCGGTTTGGTCAGCCTAGTCTTTATTCCTTTGGGTTCGCTGCTTTCGTTGCCATTTTTAGTTTTTGGCTTGGCGGTTTCGTCTAGCGTTTCCTCGGCTTTGGCGGTTAAGCTGTTTTTCGCCTTGGCTTTAATTTTATTCTTTACTTTATTATTGCTCCTGGGCAGTGCTTTGGCCACCTTCCAAAGCGCGGTTTGGACCAGTTTATTCATGAAGATAAAAGACGCGCCCGCCCAAAGCAAACTAGTGCGCATTTTGCACGATTGGCGGGAGAGATATACTTAATCTGGGGATATTCTGTGGAGCGCTCTGTTAAAATGGGGCGTTTCTTTTTTGTGGCAAAGAAGCTACTATTAACTTAGGAGCAAATACAAAATTGATAGAATTTATTGAATAAATATGAAGTTATCGTGTACGCAGGAGAATTTGGCCGCGGGGTTGGATATTGTCGCTCCAGTGGCCGCCAAGGGCGGCAGTTTGCCGATTTTACAGAATATTTTGCTGGAGGCTACGAGCGGCGCCCTTAAGCTCAAGGCTACTAATTTGGAAATCGGCGTCACCGCCGAGGTGCGGGGCAAAATCGAGCAAGAAGGCACTTTTACGGTTAATGGCCGGTTATTTGCCGACTATGTCCGGCTTTTGCCGAACGATAAGGTGGATATAATCTTGGCGGGCGACCATTTAGAAATTCGTTGCGGCGGCCAACAAACCAAAATCCATGGCCTGTCGGCTGAAGAGTTTCCGGTTATTCCCACTATTACAGAAACCAACTCATTTATTTTGCCGGTCAAAGCCGCCCGCGAATCTTTAAGCCAGGTATTGTTCGCGGTGTCGGTAAATGAGGCGCGCCCGGAAATATCCGGCGTGCTCATTAAAGCCGAGGGCAAAACCGCCGTATTGGTCGGCACTGATAGTTACCGCTTGTCGGAACGGTCTTTAGAAATAACCAGCGAATTAACCGGTGTTGTTTCGGCCATTGTGCCGCTCCGCGCCATGCAAGAATTGGCGCGCGTTCTGGCCCAGGCCGAGGGTGATTTAAACATCAGCATCAGCGAGAACCAGATTTTGTTCCGCGCCGGCGAGGCGGAATTGATTTCCCGCTTGATTGTGGGTTCATATCCCGATTACAGCCAAATTATTCCCCGTGAAGCCAAAACTACCGTCACTTTAGACAAGGGCCCATTGTCCCGCGCTATTAAATCCGCCAGCTTGTTCTGCCGCTCCGGATTGAATCACGTAACTTTGCAGTTTTCGCAAGATCGGGTAATGGTTTCGGCTTCAGCCTCGAGCGTGGGCGAGAATATTGTGGAAGTGCCGGCGCAAATCGCGGGCGCGGACACGGATATTGTGTTTGATTACCGGTTTGTGCTGGATGGCTTGAACGCTTTGTCAGAATCCGAAGTCTTCATTAAACTTAATGGCGCAACATCACCGGGCGTGTTTACTTCCAAAGAGCCGGGGTTTCTTTATTTAGTGATGCCGATACGACAATAGAGCGATACTAAATTAATACTAAAACATACGAAAAACACTAAAATTATTGCTATTATTCTGGAATGAGTTTTTGGTTTCGTATCATTCGTATGTTTAGTATAATTTTCGTATCGCTATTTATATGTGGCAACCACTTTCCAATCTCATTCCTCAATCTATAAATAAGGCAGGGATAAGCAAGCAGATTAGCGATGCCATGGTTTGCGATGAGTTTAGCCAGATTGCCAAGCATATTTTGGGCACAGCGGCCGATCATTGCCGCGCCGTCTACATAAAAGACCGCTGCCTGTGGGTAGCGGCCCTCTCGAGCGTGGTGTCGAATGAATTAAAGCTTTATGAAGGTGATATTTTGAAAGGTTTGGCGGATAAGTTCGGTAAAGAGAGGGTGGTGGAGCTGCGGTTTATGAGTTAATTATTTATTGAGTAGCAAATTAAAATTCACCTGCGCGGATTCGGAGTTATCGATATCATCAAACGCTATGGCTTTTAAAGTGTGAATGCCATTGGTGGTGTCGTTCGATTGGTGACCATAAGAATAAGGCGCTTCGCGACTGGAGCCTAAGAACATATCATCCAAATAATAATCCACGCGCGTGACGCCGCGCTTGGCGGAAGTTTCCACTTTGAACGACAAAGGCATGTTTTTAATTGTCTCGTTTTCACCAGGCGAGAGAATGGTCAGGTTCGGCCGGTTTTCCAGAACATGCAAATTATCATATTCTGTCGGCAAGTCCGCGCTTTGCCAGTTATTTTTTTTGAGCCACTCTTGCACGGCTTTTTCCCAGGAGGCATATTGCCCGTCGCGGTCGTTCTCGGCTGGGGGCGGGCCCAAGGGGTCGTCTTTTTTTACATAGTATAAAATACTGTGTCCGGTTTTAAATATTTTTTCTTCAATTTGTCCGGCGGGGGTTAAGTCCGTGGCTAAGAGCCCGGAGGCGCGGTCGATTTTAACCGGCAAGCCGGTTTCTAAGGAGCCGTTTAAAACCGCTTTTTCCGGATAAGTAATATTAGGCTTGGTAAAATTCTCTATCGCTTTTTTAGCTAAAGCATTACGCATAAAGCGGTTCCAAATCGGGGCCGCCACCACCGAGCCGTCGGCCCCGCGCTTCATGGGCGTAAAATCATTTCTGCCCACCCACACGCCGGCCGCTAGGTTGGGGGCATAGCCCATGGTCCAGGCGTCGCGGTAATCATTGGTGGTGCCGGTTTTGGCGGCTGCCGGCCGATCGCCTAAAGTTAAAAAGTTGCGCGCCCCAAATGTCGCCGAACGGGCGTTGTTATCCGACAAAATATCCGTCAGCTGGCGGGCAATTTCCGGCTCCATGACTTTAGTGGCTTTATTTTCTTTTTTTTCAAACAACACTGTGCCGCGGCTATCCTCGACTTTTAATAAATTGGAAATTTCGTATTTATTGCCTTCAGA
>CAYILY010000081.1:0-2898 GCA_964364395.1 uncultured Gammaproteobacteria bacterium
GTTTTGATTTTAGGCGCAAAACTGACAATTAATGATTTGCGCGCGCGTTTTGGCATTAACCCTAAATATAAACCCTGTTTTTATAATCAAGATTGGTATTTAAAAGAAGATTTTGCCGCTAAGCGGAGTTTGCGGGCGCAATGGTATTTGGTAAGCAAAAATATTACTTCTGGCACTCGCGGCCAGGATCCTGGCCAGATTAAAAAGTCGCTCACACGCATTTATAATTTTCCTTCGGCCGTGCTGGCGGCGTTTACTTTTTTTGCTTATTATTTTCATACTAAGGGCGAAATACTGTGGCTGCATGATTTTATTTGGTGCAGTGATAAAGATAAAAACGGCGACCAAATATATGTCGGCTGCTACCCATTTAATATCCACCGCCATTTGCAAATTCGTTCTTGTTATGGCTTAGCGCCGCAAATATTATAATTAAATATATGCAATCAGTCGCTCTTATTATTGCTAAAAAAGAAAGCAAGCGCCTTCCCGGCAAGAATTATCGGGATTTTCATGGCAAGCCCATGTTTGTTTGGAATTTAGAAAAGTGCTTGTCATTATTCGATAAGGTCTATGTCAGCTCTGATTATGATTTTATTTTGGAAGAGAGCAAAAAATTAGGAGCCATCCCTATCGAACGGCCGGCGGAACTGTGCCAAAGTAATGTGCCGAATATTCCAGTTTATCAACATGCCCTGCGGTTTATGGAAAAGGCCGATATTATTGTGGCCGTAAAAGCCGATTCTCCCACCACGCGGCCGGAAATAGTTCAAAGAATAAAAGAATTGATGGAAAAATATAATTATAACGAGATTATGACCACTTACCCGATTCAGGGTTATAAAGATAAAAACTGCCTGTATGGCTCGGTTTGGGCGTTAAAGCGGGAGAAGCTGGAAAACTATCCGGATCCGTGGCAACCAGAGCCAGAGCTGCTTATTGTCGATACAGCAATTGATATCCACACTGAAGAAGATTTTAAAAAAGCCGAACAGCAAATGCAATAATATGGAAAATAATAATTATAAAATTTGGAGAAAAATTCAGGAACCAATCAATGAACTTGAGTTTTTAGTGGGTAAGACTATGGCCCATGAATTGGCCGGCAAAGATTATCGCGATATCGCGGTACAGTATATTTTTATTACCCCGGAAGACGTGGAAAAAACTTTCAAGTTGTTGCCTTTGGCCTGGGAAAGTTTTACAGGCCAAGGTGTGGATTTAGGGGGCGGCATTGGCTGTATTTCTTCCATTATCGCGCAAAAAAACGAAGTTGAGAGTATTAATTGCGTTGAATATACCGAGGATTTGGTTAAATTATGCCAGCCCGTTATCAAGCAAGCTATCCTCAAAGACCGAGCTGGTAAAGTAATATCCGTGGTTGGGGATTTTAATAATTTGGAATTGCCGGACGGGAGTTTGGATTTTGCGGTGTCGTGGGATTCTATCCACCATTCTTACGAGCCGATTAAAACTTTAAGCGAATGCCACCGCGTTTTAAAGCCGGGCGGCCGGCTGGTAATTATCGACCGCGCTCATAACAATAGCACGCCGGACGTCGAAATTGAACGGATGCTCAATGTGGTTTATGACAAAGAATATTTACGGAAAAATTATTTAGACGAGAATATGGTTTTGACACGCCGCGACAACGGCGAGCACGAATGGCGCTATAAGGAATTGGACCATTATTTTAACGAAGCTGGGTTTAAACAGTTGGTGCGCGTGGCCATCAAAACCGATACTCCCGATAACCGGGCGTTGAAAAATGACGTGGGGGATGTGGAAATATTTGTGCCGTTTAATATGGGCGGTTTCGGCCACCGCAAAGTTGGCTGGGTATTGGAAGCGATATAATATGCAGAAGACTGTTTTTATCACAATTACCAGGTCATTCATTACCAGAAATATTCTACGTGGCGGCGTTTTAGATCGGCTGAAAAAACAGGGATATGAGGTATTCGTGTTTTTCCCCAGAAAAAATATTCCAGAATATCTAAAGCAAGAATTTGAAGATGATCAGGTAAAATTAGTCGCTCTACCCGAGGTTTCCTCTAGTTGGTTGCACCGGTTGTTTTTAAAAATGAATTTCAGTTATTTAATTTTTTCTCAGTCAGCCAAGAAACGCGCGCTTACGTTTAACGAGAACTCAAAAACGCGATTTTTTTCAAAGGCGTTTCTCAAAGATACAAAAATTGTTCCTTGGCTGCGGTATGCCTACCTGGCTGGCGCGAGCCACTGCCGGCCTTTGAAATTTTTATACCGGTTTGTAGAAAAAACGTTATTTCCGCAGGTTGATCCTGTTATCCAGTCGTATTTTGAAGCTCATAGGCCGGACCTCGTGGTTTCCACTTCGTTCGTATCTGGCTATGACGTGGCGTTTATGAAAGAGGCAAAGCGGAGGAGCATTGTCACGGTTTCCATGCCCAAGAGCTGGGATAATATTCCTCTCGGCTACGCCCGATTTGTCCCTGACTATTTTATCGTTCCGAACAATCCCTCCAGGCAGGTTGCTGTAAAATTGCAGGATATTCCCGAGGACCGTGTGCGCGTGGTTGGCTTGCCCCAGTTTGATTGGTATGCGAGGAATGATATTATTAAAAGCCGGGCCGCGCACTTTAAATTAAAGGGATTAGATCCGGCATTGCCGCTTATCTTTTTTGGCTCTGAGGGCGTCTGGGCGAATTATGACCACGAGGTGGCGGAAATGATATATGAATGGATACGAAACAATGAGCTCGCAAAACCATGCCAGCTATTGGTCCGGCCTCATTTCAGCAACGCTGACAAAGATGTTTTTAAAAAGTTGAGGGGAAACGAGAGAGTCGTGGTCGATTCTTTTAGCCACACAAATTTTTTTGGGGACAAGTGGGCTCCGAGCCCAGAGGTAATGATAGA
>CAYILY010000082.1:0-2884 GCA_964364395.1 uncultured Gammaproteobacteria bacterium
ATTTGCGTTTTTGCCAAAAAAGGCGAAACTCGGGATTAATTTTTTGGCCATTTAAATAAAGTGATTGCTCATCATCCGCAAATTACCATGGACGATGGCGCGGATTTGATTTCCACGGTGCACCGCGATTATCCGGACCAAACAAAGGAAATTATCGGCAGTATGGAAGAAACCACCACCGGGGTGATTCGTTTGCGGGCCATGGCTAAAGACGGGGCTTTGAAAATTCCGGTGGTAGCGGTCAATGATGCCAAAACCAAGAATATGTTTGATAATCGCTATGGCACCGGCCAATCCACTTTAGATGGCATTATCCGCGCCACGGACGTGCTCTTAGCCGGCAAAAACTTTGTGGTGGCTGGTTATGGCTGGTGCGGCCGGGGTTTAGCTTCGCGCGCCCACGGCATGGGCAGCCATGTAATTGTCACTGAAGTGGATCCGATTAAAGCCTTAGAAGCCAGTTTAGACGGCTTTCAAGTGATGCCCATGCTTGATGCCGCCCCAATTGGGGATGTATTTTGCACGGTAACGGGTAATATGAATGTTATTACGGCCGAGCATTTTAAGGCCATGAAAAATGGGGCCATTGTCTGCAATTCCGGCCATTTTGATGTAGAGGTGAATATTAAAGATTTAGCCAGCTTGGCCAAAAACGTGGAAAAGAGTGTCCGGAAAAATGTGGACGCTTATATTTTAGATAATAACGGCCAAGAAACCAGAATTTATATTTTGGGCGAAGGCCGGCTGGTTAATTTGGCGGCTGCCGAAGGCCACCCGGCCTCAGTCATGGATATGAGTTTTTCTACCCAAGCTTTGGCGGCGGAATGGGTCTTGAAAAATAAAAGCAGTTTGGCGCCGCAAGTTTATACCGTTGATCCAAAAATTGAAAAATACGTGGCCACTTTAAAATTGCAATCCATGGGTGTTAGCATCGATACCCTGACTCCGGAACAGGCCAAGTATTTGTCCGGTTGGGAAGAGGGGACCTAGTTAGTATGAAAAAACAAGTTTATCTCGATTACGCCGCTACTACGCCCTTATCCAAGGAAGCGTTTAAGGCCATGGAGCCTTATTTAATGGATAAGTTTGGCAATGCTTCGTCTTTGCATGCTTTGGGCATTGAAGCCAAAAAAGCCTTAATGAAAAGCCGCGAGCAAGTGGCCGGAGTTTTAGGCTGCCGCGATAAAGAAGTTGTTTTTATAGCGAGCGGCACGGAAGCTAATAATTTAGCTGTCAAAGGCCTGGCAGAAAATAACAATTACAAAGGCCATATTATTACCAGTAATATCGAACACCATTCTGTTTTGGAAACTGTGCAGTATTTAGAAGCCCAAGGCGTATCAGTCACTTATTTGCCGGTTGACCGCAGTGGCCTAGTCAGTGCGAGCGATTTGGTGCGCGCTTTGCGGCCTGACACATTTTTAGTGTCTATAATGTACGCTAATAATGAAATTGGCACCATCCAGCCCATTGCCGAGATCGGCGGTTTAATAAAAAAGCGCCAGCCCAACACTTTGTTTCATGTTGATGCCGTGCAAGCGCCGGGGTTATTGGAATTGAATGTGGAAAAATTGCGTTGTGATTTGCTCTCTATTTCTGGGCACAAGTTTTATGGGCCCAAAGGCACAGGCGTGCTTTATGTTCGGCGCGGGACTAAACTCGCGCCGCAGATTTTTGGGGGCGGACAGGAACAGGGCTTAAGGAGCGGTACGGAAAATATTCCGGGAATTATTGGATTAGCCAGGGCCTTGGTTAATGCCGAAAAAGCGCGCGTTAAAGAAGTCATCCGTTTAACCAAATTGCGCAATTGGCTGATAAGCAGTATTAGCGAGAAAATTCCCCAAGCGATTTTAACCGGCCACCCGGGTGAACGGTTGGCCAATAATATTTCATTTTGCTTTCCGGGCCTGGAAGGCGAGGCTTTGGTGATGCGCCTATCGGAACGGGGCTTTGCTTGCTCAGCGGGTTCAGCCTGCGCCACGGGCAGTTTTGAAGCTTCCCACGTGCTCTTGGCTCTGGGTATCAGCCGCGACGCGGCTTTGGGCAGTTTGCGCGTCAGTTTGGGGCAGGGCACCAGGCTCTCGGATTTAGAAGCTTTTTTGCCGGCGCTGGCCGAGGAGGTAGAGAAGTTGCAATCTTTTTGATATACTGTGGACATGACATTACGCCGCTATTCACAGCCAGACATCAAAGACAAAAAAGTCCTCTTGCGCTTGGATTTGGATGTTGATGTAAACGAAAAAGGTATTGTGGATGAGTACCATGATTTGCGTTTGGAGCGGGCGGTGGGCACTGTCCAAGAATTATTGTCTTTCGGCCCCAAACAAATTATCATGTGCGGGCATCGCGGTCGTCCCGACTTCGCCAAGGCTTCGTCGGGCAAGCCCGCCACAGAATTTAGCTTAGAACCAGTTAGAGATCGTCTGGAATTTTTATTGAACAAAGCCGGTGTTCGGGCAAAAATCGATTTAATCAGCGATATCAATGTTCCAGTTAGTACTAGTAGCCAATTAGTCATGCTGGAAAACTTGCGTTTTTGGCCGGGTGAAAAAAATAACGATCCTGATTTTGCCCGCCTGTTGTCAGCTTGGGGTGAGGTTTATGTTAATGATGCTTTTGGCAACAGCCACCGTGCTGACGCTTCGATGGTTGGCGCGGCGCAAATTATAAAATATTCTTTTGCCGGCCCGGGTTTGGCAGAGGAAATTATTAACCAGGAAAAATTTTTAAATAATTTAGGCAATCCCTTTGTTTTAATTTTAGGCGGCGTAAAAATATCCACTAAACTGCCTTTAATCAAAAAATTTATCCACCGCGCGGATTATGTTTTATTGGGCGGGGGGCTGGCCAACACGGTTTTAAAAAGCCGCGGCCTGGCTGTAGG
>CAYILY010000083.1:0-2875 GCA_964364395.1 uncultured Gammaproteobacteria bacterium
TATCAATGCAGCCAACGCGGCACCTAATTGGGGCAACAGACGCCGACAGCGCGTCCGCGATCTTCAAGCCTTATGCCAACATTGAGGCCTTGATCCGCGGCCGGACAAAAACCCGCCATGACGGAGAAGATGTTGAAGTCATATCTTTCCAGCTGGTTTATGAACGCCGGCAATTAAACCAGCTCATTACCACCATGCAGCTCCCGCGCAAAGCCACTGCGGGAAGCTGAAAGTCCTTTGTAGGGCGGCAGTCCTTCTGCCGCCCTTCTTTTTTGACAAACCCATACCAGCGGTAGTATGGTTAATAAGCGGAGGATATCCGCCTTTTTCTTAACACCAACCTTTTATGTCTTTTTTATCACAATTTGACCCGGAAATTGCCCAAGCCATTGAAAACGAAGTTAACCGCCAGCGGAATGGCTTGGAAATGATTGCCTCGGAAAACTTTGTTTCCCGCGCCGTACTCGAAGCCTTGGGCTCGCCGCTCACCAATAAATATTCCGAAGGCTACCCGCACAAGCGCTACTACGGCGGCAATGAATTTATTGATGTGTCCGAGGAGTTAGCTATCAACCGCGCTAAGGAGCTCTTTGGCGCTGAACACGCCAATATGCAGCCCCATGCCGGAAGCCAAGCCAACATGGCGGCTTTGTTTGCTTTGGCTGAACCCGGCGATAAAATTATGGCTATGAATCTTTCCCATGGCGGGCATTTGACCCATGGCTCGCCCGTGAACTTTTCCGGCAAGCTGTTTAAATTTATTCCTTATGGCGTCCGCCCGGATAATCATTTGATTGATATGGACGAAGTGCGGTCTTTGGCCATTAAAGAAAAACCTAAAGTAATTTTAGCCGGCTATACCGCCTATCCGCGTTCCATTGATTTTGCCGCTTTCCGTAAAATCGCGGATGAAGTCGGGGCCTACTTTATGGTGGACATGGCCCATATCGCCGGACTGATTGCCGGCCAGGCCCATCCCGATCCGTTCCCCTACGCGGACGTAATTACCACCACCACCCATAAAACTTTACGCGGCCCGCGCGGCGCGGCTATTTTTTCCAAAACCGTAGACCGGCTTCATCCGGATGACAAAAAAAATCTGGCACAGAAAGTTGATTTTGCCGTGTTCCCGTTCATGCAGGGCGGGCCGCTTAACCACTGCATCGCGGCTAAGGCCGTAGCTTTTAAAGAAGCCCTGCAACCCACGTTCAAAACCTATGCCGCCGATATAATTAAAAACGCCAAGGCTTTAGCCGAATCGTTGCAAAGCCATAATATCGAATTAGTTTCCGGCGGTACGGATAATCATTTGTTACTTTTGGACTTAACCAAAACCGGCATCACCGGTAAGCAGGCCGAGGTCGCGTTGGATAGCGTCGGCATTTATACCAACAAAAATATGGTGCCCTATGATACGCGCAAACCCATGGATCCCTCGGGCCTCCGGATTGGCACCGCCGCCTTAACCACGCGCAATTTCACCACCGCGGAAATGGCCATGGTTGGCGAAATGATCAGCCAGGTTATCTTTAATCATAATAAAAATGAAGTGTTGGATTCAGTTCGCCAAAAAGTTAAAGATTTAACTGACGCTCATCCTTTATACCAAGGCTGGAGTTTACAATAATGATGGAGGGTAAAGCACAAATTATTGATGGCCGCGCCTTGGCGGACACGATCCGCCAGGAAACCGCCGCGCAAATTACCAAACTGGGTTTAACCCCGGGCTTGGCGGCGATTTTAGTGGGACATGATCCGGCTAGCGAGCTTTATGTTAAGCTCAAAGCCAAAGCCGCCAAAGCCGTTGGCGTGGTTTTTCATTTATATCGCTTCCCCGACAATATCACCGAGGCCGAACTTTTGGAGGCGATTGCCTGGCTGAACCAAGACAAAGACATTGATGGCATCTTGGTCCAGCTCCCTTTGCCCGGACAATTGGATGAGAATAAAATCATCCAAGCCATTGCGGCGAAAAAAGACGCGGATGGCTTCCATGGCAAAGATTATATTATCCCCGGCTTGGCTAATGGCATCCTCCAGCTGCTCGCGAGCACTAACGAAAATTTAAAATCCAAACAAGCCTTAATCGTTGCCCGCAGCCCAGAGTTTACCGGCTCAATATCCCATCTCCTGCGAGAGTTTGGTATTGCCAATAGCATCGCCAGCCCAGATGATAACGATATAAAAACCAAAACCCAGGGCGCTGATATTTTAATTGTGGCCGCCGGCATGCCAAATTGGATTAAAAAAGAAGACATAAAACCAGGCGCGATTATTATTGACGTGGGCACCAACCGCTTAGCGGACGGCACAGTGGTTGGGGATGTGGATTTTGCTGATTGCGCGGACAAGGCCAGCTGGATTACGCCGGTGCCGGGCGGTGTTGGCCCCATGACCGTGGCCATGCTATTAAAAAATACCGTCGCCCTAGCCATCACACACCAAACCTCACCCTGACCACCCCCCAACCCCCCCTCCTCAGTAGAGGCGGGGGCACTCAAACTACTTTTTAACGCCTCCCCTCCTTTACTAAGGAGGGGACCGAGGGGTGGTTTGGTTGACACTAATATTCAGGATGTTATAATTAATACTCTGTTCTTTTTCTTAGAGGCCATAAACGCTATGGGATGCATCCATGAAGTAAACTTCAGATTCTCCCAGCTTCACGATTTCTAAATAAAACCGCGAGGCAGTAAGGCAGAAAACCTCTGACACAAACAATACCGCACCATTATGGTGCGGTATTGTTTTATGGTAAAGTGGATTTTTTTTTACAATTAAGCTATTGTATTAAACGTAATGGCCACGTGGCCGAGCGGTTAGGCAAGGGTCTGCAAAACCCTGTACAGCGGTTCAACTCCGCTCGTGGCCTCCA
>CAYILY010000084.1:0-2816 GCA_964364395.1 uncultured Gammaproteobacteria bacterium
TTCGGCCAGATCGACTTCAAAACTTCATTAGCTTCCGCGTAGCGCTTGCTCTCGTTATAAGAAGCCCGTTCACCTAAGGGATTCACAAAACCCCAATAGTCTTCGGTAAAATATTTGTTTTCCGGCATTGGGTCGCCGTAAATAGCGGAACTGGAAAGATGGACTAGTTTAGCTTGATATTCTTTGGCCACATCCAATACATTCTTAGTGCCGCGCGTATTAGTCAAAGCCGTTTGCAAAGCAAACTTGGTTGGATCTTTATACGATGTTGGGCTGGCACAATGATAAATTTCTTGGATGCCTTGGAACTCCAGCTGGAAAGCCGCCAATTCCGGAAAAGATTTTAAATCAATGACATCAATAATATCATGCTTGATAAATTTAAAATTCGGCAATTGCAAAAAAGTATCAATATTAAATTCTGATCCGCTGATAAAATTATCAACGCAGATTACCTGGGCTTCGCCGCTTTTTAAAAGCTCCTCGCAAATATGCGAACCCAGAAAACCCGCGCCGCCGGTGACTATTACATTTTTCTTTTCAAACACGCCTTTAATTTTTGCCATATAATTATATCCCTAAGTTAATTCCTCCCTTAAAATTTTTCTCAAAAACATTAAACATTTTATCTTGGACAAAATCCGTCCCGTATTTGCTGAACACCCTGATTTCGGCGGCCCGGCCTTTGCCGGCGCCGACAATAATTTCATCCGACTTATCGGCATCCATATTGCCAACTGCCACCGTGGCGCCGCCACGGAACGAATTTTCAAAAGCAAAGAATTGGCCCAAAATTTTGCCTACCGGCGAAAATACTCTAATCTGCGGCCCGCCGGCCAACGGCGCTGTGATTACTTCTTTAACGCCATTAGCGTCTATATCCCCAACAGCCAAGCCGACACCACCGCGAAAAGTTTTAGCAAAAGCCAGCCACTCGGCTTCTTTTTTACCTAATGTATCAAATATTCGCACCATTGGCAAAGCGCCGGAGGCAGCGCCTGTGATAATTTCCACTTGCCCGTCATTGTCTGAATCAGCCGCCACCACGGACATATTACCGCCCTTACCCCCGACTTTAATAGTCCATGATTTTAATTCTTTGCCTTGGTAATCAAAAATCTTAATAAGATTACTATTGCCACTCCGCACGGAAGTGATAATTTCCGCGATATTGTCGCCATTAGTATCCCCGACCGCGATATTCACGCCAGTCCGCAATTTTTTATCACCGGCAAACCATTGCCGTTTTAGCTGCAAGCCTTTGCTGTAAATTTTTACTTGCGGCCCGCCGCCCGGGCCCGCCCCGACAATAATCTCCCGCTCGCCGTCGCCATCCACATCGCCGCTCCCCGTACTGGCGCCGCCGCGGAAAGCCGGGCCAAAAGCTGACCAAGATTGCTTATCCTTGCCTTGGCTGTCTTTAATCACAATGTCCGTGGCTCGACCGCTTTGCGGAGCAATCAGCAAATCAGCTACTAAGTTCGTAACGGCCGCGGGTTTATGCTTATCAGACCCCAAACCCGGCGTTTCGCTAGCTAATTTTACGGCCGCGGCCGCGTCTAAAAGCCCAGCTCCCATTTGGGCGATATACAAGGGATTTTCCTTATCAATATTCCGGCCGGTTTGGCGGATGATAGCGATAATTTGTTCATTGGTCAATTGCGGATTAATTGATTTCATTAACCCGGCCACGCCGGCCACAATCGGCGTGGCCATGGACGTGCCGCGCCAGCCGCCCAGATATTTATTTTTATATTTTTCCCCCCAGGCCGGATCATATACCTGGAGACTGGCCAAGCCATTGCCGGGAGCGTTAATATCAATGCAAGTAAAGCCATAATTAGAAAAACTGGATTTGCGGTTGTCGCTATCAACCGAGCCCACGCCGATAATATGGTTCTGCCCGGCACCGCCATCCAAACACACCGGATACAAAGGGCGGAAATCCAAATCCCCGCCCAATAACATAGTGTCAGCCGCATCGTTGCCGACTGCGGCCGCCACCACAATGCCGGCCGTAAAAGCGCGGTTAACCGCGGCCGTAAAAATTTCATCGGTAAAAGAACCGACAAAACTCATATTAATAACATCCGCGCTATTAGCGATGGCATAATCAATGGCCAACGCCACCTTTTCCGTAGTGCCGGTGCCATCGCCGCCCACGGCCCGCAAGGCCATGACTTTGCAACTCCAGCACACGCCAGCCAAACCTTCATTATTATTAGTCGCGGCCGCGGCAATGCCAGCCACCACGGTGCCGTGGTTTAAACCGCTAAAACTTTTGCCGTCATGCAGTTTCGGATGCGGATCCGAAGTATTTTCCAAAAAATCCCAGCCATTTAAATCATCCACATAACCATTATTATCATCGTCAACCCCGTTCAAAGGAATTTCCTTTTTATTAAACCACATATTGCCAATCAAATCCGGATGATCCATATCCACGCCAGAATCGATAATGGCGATTATCACGTCCGCCGAACCGGTGGTTTTTATCCAAGCATCCCATAATTTTATCTGCCCGAAATAAGAAGCCTGGTTGGCAAAATAAAGCGGGTCGTTGGGCTCGGGCACGGACTCAATTAACAGCTGAGCTCGGACCGGTAGGGGGGCGACAAAAACCAGCCATAATGTCAAAATCCAAAATCCCAATGTCAAATCAATGCCAAATGACTTAATATCAAAAAACTTTGGCATTTTAATTTTAGTTTTCATTGGGCATTTGCGCTTTGTCATTTGAAGTTACTTCTTTGCCTCTAATATCTTGCGGACTCTTTCTACGTCTTCTTTTAACACCTTATCATACGGTCGGTACA
>CAYILY010000085.1:0-2789 GCA_964364395.1 uncultured Gammaproteobacteria bacterium
CTTCGGCTTCGTCCAAATATTCTAAAACTTTCACAAAATGTTTTTTAGAATCATAATCCAAATGGTCTAAACGCTGGGGCGCTTCGGAAAGCAGGGCGCGGCAACCCGGCTCTTTACAATCTAAAAGGCGCAGCACATTTTTTAATAGCCGCTTTTTACAATCTTCGCATAAATGGCGGCGCTTGGCGCGGTAAAACTCTTTTAAAACTTTAATATATTCCTTGCGAGCCTCATCCGAACCCAAGCTGTTTACTTGCACCGTCACATTAATGCCTAATTCGCGGCAAAAAAGGAAAGATAAAAATATAATTTCCGCGTCCGCCACTTCGCGCTCGTTGCCGATTATTTCCAAATCCAGCTGGTGGAATTGGCGGTAGCGCCCGGCCTGCGGGCGGTCATAGCGGAATAAGGGCCCGATGCTCCACAGCTTGACCGGCTGGGGGCGGTTGAACATGCCGTGCTCAATATAGGCGCGGGCAATGCCGGCCGTCATTTCCGGCCGCATAGTCACGCTATCGCGGCTGCGGTCAGTGAAGGTGAACATTTCCTTTTCCACGATATCCGTGGCTTCGCCCAGGCTCCGGCGGAATAAACTAGTAGGCTCTAGAATCGGCACGTCAATAAAGCCAAAACCATAATCCCCAAAAATTTTCTCGGCAATAGCGCGGATCTTCAGCCAATAAATGGCCTCTTCCGGCAAAATATCTTTAAAGCCCCGCAATAAAACCGGGGTGTTTTTGGCGGGTTTTAATTTTTTTTCAATTGGCTTGGCAGTGGTAGTCATAGATTAAAAATTAAAGTCGTGATGATTTAAAACTCCAACTCGGTCGAGCGGCCACCCGCGCAGCCAAGTGCGCCCGACAATAGCGGATTTGTGGATCGGCCCAAACCGGCGCGAGTCTAAACTGGCGTGCCGGTTGTCGCCCAACACAAAATACTCGTCTGTTCCTAAAATTTTATCCGCCTCCCCGGCCGTAACTTCGCCGCTCTGCAAGTAAGGCTCATCAACAACCATGCCCTCCGGATAAAATTGGTTAAAAACGGTAACTACCCCATCACGCAAAACAATCCGCTCCCCCGGCAAGCCAATCACGCGCTTAATAAAATATTGCTTCGGGTCGCCCGGATAGCGGAACACCACCACCTCCCCGCGCGCCGGGGCGTTAAACCGGTAACTAATTTCGTCGATAATCAAATATTCGTGGTCATAATAGCTCGGCTCCATGGAAGCGCCGTTCACGTAGAATGGCTTAATCAAAAAATACCGCACCGGCAAAATAATCGCCAACGAAATTAAAGCGACTTTTATTATTTCCCCGAATAAACCCAAGGGCCGCCTTGTTCTCGCCGGGGAAAATTGGCTGGTTTCCGGCAATGAATTACTGTCCATGACGGCAATTATATAGGCAAAAACACTATCTGTCCAGCTAGCCGGTGTTGTGCTGGAAATAACAAGTTATGCTATAATATAGCCAAACAACAAAGCTTTTAGAAAAGCATTATTTTAATCAAATAAACCAAGTAAACTCTATGCCCATACAAATACAAAATGCCGCGGCGCGCTTAGCCACCGGATTTCTAGGAGTGGCTTTAGCCGTGTTTATCGCCGCTCCGGCCCAGGCCTTTAGCCTAAAGGTGCCAACAGCCGTTAAAAATAGTTTCCGCAGTCTGCTGGCCCAGGAAGGGACATTTACGCCCCCGCCCAGTTCCAGCGGCACTTTGGGACAATTTCAGCCCAGTCCCACGCAAAGCGGTCCGGTCAGCGGCTCAACCGGACAGTTCCAGCAACAACCAAGCAATGGACAGTTTGGTTCTAATCAAGTCGGCCCTAGTCAAGGACAATTCGGCAGCCAGCCGTCGTCCGGTCAATTTGGACAACAACCCCAGGGCCAGTTTGGCAATGAACAATTCCAACAAGTCAAGGAGGGCGTGGGTCCTTTGCGGAATGATCTGAATAAATTCGACAACATGGTCAAAGACTCGGAACGGCGCGGTCAGACAGTTTCGCCCCAAACCAAAGAGAAACTGCAACGCTCCAAAGAAACGGTAAATTCCGTCCGGCGTTCGGAAAATCCAGAGGAAATGCAGAACATTAACACCGATCAGCTGGAGAGCGATGTGCAGGATTTGGAAATGGAGCGCCGCCGCCTGGAAGAAGAAAAACGGAATCTGGCGCAAATGAAAAAAGGCATGTTGCAAATGGAAAAAGGGCTAAAGCAATTTGAAGTCCAAATCACCCGCCTGGCCAGGCAAAAAATCAAGGTCCCGGCCGAAGTGAGCGAAACTTTGGCCAAGATCAAAACCGTGATTGCTGCCATTAAAGCCGCCAAGACTTTTGACGAAGCCGAAGAAGCGGGCATGCAGGATCTGCCCGAACTGTTCCAGAGCCTGGATGAATTCCGCCACCAACTGGAAGCGCTTTCCCGCTGGCCCCAAGTGGCGCGCCAGATAACCCAACAGGTGCGGCGGCTCGACAGCGAACTGAAACGCGTCAAGACCACGGTCGATCGGTTAAAGAGACAGAGGATTGACTTGACCGACGAATATACGGCCTTTGAAGCGGCGGTCAAAAAACTTAAGGAAGTGGCCGGAGTGGCCTCGGCCAAGGCCACCAGCGGCAACACCGAGGACGTAGAAGAAGCCTTTAATTTGCTGGAAAATGAATTCTTCGGCGCCATGGAAGAAGCTTTCCAGAGCGTGCAAATCATTCAAACCATGACTTATCTCGGCCGCTTTAATTCTGATTTCTGACGCGGCTTAGCGCAAGCGCAACAAACTATCAACCGTTT
>CAYILY010000086.1:0-2706 GCA_964364395.1 uncultured Gammaproteobacteria bacterium
TCGCCATCTCAGCCGACCAGTTCCTTCGGATGGATCTGGATGCGGGTGGCGCCTAACCAGCGGAGCCGAGCCACTTCCACCGGCGTTACATGGTCAGGCCGAGTTTCCAAACACAAGCCCACGGCCCGGCAATTCGCGGTTTCATTAATTTTTTCGGCCCGTAATAATCTTTCGTTTAATTCCTTTTCCGAGTAATCAGTAATCTTCGGCTCAACTTCTTCATTCGTGCCGTCTGGGCCGTCATTCAAAGCCTCATAAAGCCGTGTAATAAACCAGGTTTGGTAATATTTGGGATAAGACGACCAGGTGCCGCCCAGCACAATCAGTTCGCATTTGTCGGTATCATGCCCATTGGCGCGGTAGGAGCGCAAGCGGGTGCGGACTTGGGTATAGGGGTTAAATTCGTGCATCACGGCGCGCATGGCGGCTGGTTCATTAGAAAGATAGCTTTTGGGCATGCGCGCCTCGGTCGGGCAGTAAACGCATTGCCCGGGGCAGGGAAAGGGCTTGGTTAAAACCGTGACTGGCGCCACGCCGGAGAGCGTGCGGATATCGCGGCGTTTTAAAAGTTTTAATAAATCCGGATGCGGCGCGTGGCTTGTTTTTTCGCAAAAGAGCAGGTAGTTTTGTAATAGGCGAGTATTGCTTTCCAAGGCTAAACCCGAAGCCTTAGATAGGCGTCGGTTCCATTGCCCCAAAGCAAATCGATCGCGGGGAATATTATTTTCTAAATCTTTGAATAATAAATCAGTACTCATAAGTGCCTTAGTGTCATTCCGGCCTTGAGCCGGAATCCAGGAGTTAGTGTTTTAAGTGTCTGGATCCCGGGTCAAGCCCGGGATGACAAATGATTATGCTTAATCCTTATCAAAAATTAGCTCGCTACTACGATACTGATAAAGCACCGGTTTGGCAAGAGGTAAAAGATTTATTGTCAGATATAAAAAGCGGCATAGCAGTTTTAGATATTGGTTGTGGCACAGGCCGCGTGCGCCAGGCTTTGCCAGCGGATTTAGATTACACTGGTCTGGATAATTCGCCGGAACTTTTAGAAGTAGCGCGGCGCAAATACGCGAACAATAAATTTGTCCAAGCTGACGCGCGGGATTTACCGCTCCCTGATAACTCGTTTGACGCGGTTTTATTAATTGCTACTATACACCATTTTTTTGACAAAGCTGACCGGCTGAAAGTTTTACAAGAAGCACGGCGTGTTTTAAAGCCCGGCGGCCAAATTTATTTAACAGTGTGGAATTTGAACCGCCCCAAGTTTTGGCATAATTGGCGGGGTTGGCGTAAAGTATATATTCCCAACCAGCATGATACAAAAATTATCCGCCAGTATTATACCTACACTTTGCTGGGATTAAAAAAAGAATTAAAAGCGGTCGGGTTTAATATTGCTCAAATTGGCTATAATAAGGGTAGCTGGTTAAAAAGCCGTAACATTGTGGTGAAGGCGGAAAAATGATAAAATTGTTAACAGATAATTAATATTTACATGGCAATTACACTAAGTTTATGAAGTATTTATATCTAGCTTTATTGTTTTTTTTATTGACTCCGGCTCTGGCTGTGGCGGCTACAGCCACCAGCACGCCCACGCTGATTGCCAGTGATGTTCTGAAAGTCGGGCCGAATGTGGCTATTTCCGAGGCCGTGGCGGGTGACGTACTGGCTGCGGGCGGTAACATCATAGTAAACGCGCCAGTGGCCGGTGATATCCGGGTGGCCGGGGGGCAGGTTATCATTAATAGCAAAGTGGGTGGAAATGTGACGGTCGCGGGCGGACAAGTTAGTTTTGGACCAATGTCCGAGGTCGCGGGCAGCGTCGGCGCCTGGGCCGGGCAGGTGAGAATGGCGGGCACAGTCAATGGCGATGTTTATGTGCAAACTGGCAAAGGCGTTGATTTACAAATTGATCCTAACGCGGTAATTGGCGGAACTTTAACCTACAAAGCCACTGATAAAAATGAAGCTTTACTGGCTGGCACAACCGCTAAAGAAGTTATTTTTCAGGAACGGCCGCGCCGCGCCAATGATTTTGCGGGTGTGGGCTATTTTTTCCATTTAATATCCTTGTTTGGTTTGTTGGTGGTGGGTTTAGTGCTAGTTTCTATTGCGCCTAAGGCTTTGCGCCGTTCTATAGAGGAATCATTAAATCACACTAAACAAAATATTTGGTGGGGTTTACTTGCCTTATTCGCTGTGCCGGTGGGTGTAATATTTTTATTGTTTACTTTAATCGGCATCCCTTTGGCGTTAATTTTGCTGGCCGGTTATTTGCTGGTGATTTATTTGGCCACGGTTTTTAGCGGCTTAGTGGTAGGCGATTATATTTTTCGCTACATTAAAAAAGGCAGCCACACTGTTTCCTTGTTTTGGGTGATGATGATGGGCGTGTTGGTTTTGTGGCTTTTAGGTCGCATTCCCTTTGTCGGCGGCATTGTTATGTTCATTGCCACTGTTTGGGGCATGGGCATGATGATCCGTTTAAAGTGGCAGGCTTTAAAACAGATTGAGGAATAATATGGCCATAGACCCCAAGATTTTCAAAGCCTACGACATTCGGGGAATTTACCCGACAGAAGTAAACGAAGACGTGGCTTACCAGATTCGCCGCGCTTTTGTTACTTTTACCAAGGCGCCCAAAGTTATTGTTGGCCGCGACGGGCGTTTGTCTGGGCCGGAATTATTCACGGCTTT
>CAYILY010000087.1:0-2702 GCA_964364395.1 uncultured Gammaproteobacteria bacterium
CCTGCCCCTCTCCCCGGGCATTTATATTTTTAAAGACAAGGCTTGGGAAATTTTATACGTGTTCAAGGCCAAAAACTTGCTCGCTCGCGTGCCGTCTTATTTCAATAATCCCGCTAACCTCTCTTTGGCAAAACAGGACATGATGAGGAGAATCGCGGCCCTAGAAACAAAGCTGACCCCCACCGAAAACGACGCCCTTATTCTGGAAGCGATGCAGATTAAAAAACACAAGCCCCCGTATAATGTCGTGTTTAAAGACGGCAAGGATTACGGCTTTGTGAAGATTGACTACCGGGAGGACTACCCGACCGTGACAATTGTCCGCCGCCCCAAGCTTGGCCGCGGCGGCCGGCGGCAGCCCAAATTTTTCGGCCCCTTTACCTCGGCCGCTATTTTGCAGGAAAATCTGCGGTTCTTGCGCCGCATTTTTCCTTACCGCAAAAAGGCGGCAGCGCCGACAAAATTCGAAGCTGATCTATTGCAAAAACGTTCCCTTGGCCCGGTGCCGCCCAATCGAACTGAATATCTTAGGATGGTTAAACGGCTGGAAAAAATAATTGACGGCCATGTTTCGTCGGTTAAAAAAGAGCTTAAGAAAAAAATGCAAGCCCTGTCAGGCGCGAAACAATACGAAAACGCGGCCCAAGCGCGGGACCAAATTAAGTGGCTCGATATTTTCGTCAATCGCCAAACCATAGTTTCCACCAAAGACTATCTGGAACAATCAATCCCCCCCGCCGCGCCCCTTAACGAACTCCAGTCGGCTCTCATGCTTAAAAAACTGCCCCGGCGCATTGAGGGCTATGATATTTCCAATATCCAAGGCCACTGGTCAGTCGGCGCCATGGTGGTGTTTACCAATGGCGAGCCGGATAAAAAAGAATACCGCAAATTCAAGATAAAAACCGTAGCCGGCGCCAACGATTTTGCTTCTCTGGCCGAAGTATTAAAACGCCGTTTTAAAAAAACAATTGACCAGGAACAATTGACAAGTGACCATTGGAAACTTCCAGATTTGGTTTTATTAGACGGTGGAAAAGGACAATTGTCTGTTGTTCTAAACGCCCTGTCAAATGTCAAAAGTCAATTGTCAAATGTTGCTTTCATCGCCCTGGCTAAACGCGCCGAGGAAATCTTCCAAGGCAAAGAATTAAAGCCAATCAACTTGGACCCGACGTCCCCTGCTTCCCGCCTCCTCCAGCGCATCCGCGATGAAGCGCACCGGTTTGGCCAAGCTTATTACCATTCGCGCCACGGCAAAGCCCATATTAAATCGCGCCTGGACGAAATTCCGGGTGTTGGCCCGAAGGCTAAAAAATTGCTAATGCAAAAATTTGGTTCACTCGCGGGTATTAAACAAGCCGACAAAAATGATATAATTCAACTGATCGGAAAAAGTAAAGCAGAAAAACTACTGGAAAACATGTAAGCGTCATTGCGAGCGAAGCGAAGCAATCCCAAAGTATACAGGGGATTGCCGCGGTCGTCCGCCGAATCGGCGGACTCCCTCGCAATGACATCTACTTTATATGGCTAAAATAAAATTAACCCGTTCCGAAAAGCGGGAAAAGAAAAAACAAAATACCCGCAAGATGCGGGTCTCGGGCGCGAGCGTTAAAAAACTGCGGGCACTGCAAACTAATTTATAACAAGACGGGCGACTTCCTTCGGACTGGCGTCTTTTTTAATCCGAAAAATCGCCGGCAACTGGCTTTGCAAAATCGCCAACAGATTTCCGGTTAAATCCGCTTCTTCATCAAAAGCATTAATCATTATTTCCAAGCTCCGCAAACTCGCCGCGGCTTCTAATAAAGAACCGGGTATAGAGATATCGCCCTCGGCGCTGGCGTTAAAAATCGCCTGCAATTCTTTGGCAACCGTGTTGGCCGGCCGGCTAGTTAAGTGCAAACCGAATTTATGGGTATGATGGGGATGGACGGCGCGGTAGTGCCGGGACAGGATTATTTTTACCGCTAAATTTCTCTCGCCCTTAAGCAGCGCGAATAGCAAAGCCGCCAAAACGCGCCGTTCTTTGGGTTCCAACCAACCCACCTCTAAAAAATTATTTGAGCCCACGCCGCGAGCCGGAGCGATAAAAAAATCATCCAAAACCGGATGCCTTAAAAAATGGCCCGAGACGCACAGCTGGTCCACAAACCAAGCCAGCAGATAGCGGGCAATATATTTTTTAGATGCCCCGCTCTTGGCACGGCGATATAGAATATCCGCCAAAGTCGGCTGTTTTAAATATGTCTGCACCAAAACATTCGGCGTGGTGTATTCCCATAAAACCGTGGGTATAATCCACTTGGACCGGGCTGTGGCGCGGCTCCTAAAAATTTCTATCTTCGCCCCGGCTTCGGTTAAATCCGCGCGATCGCCCAATTTATTAACAATAACCAAAACCCGGTGGCCGTTTTTTAGCACAGCCTGGTAATTTTCTCCTTGCGCTTCAATATGGGTAAAATCTTTTTCTAACTTCCCTAATTCGCGGCGCAAATAACGGCGGATGGGCGTGGCATTTAACATGCCACTATTATACCACAAAATCTGGCGCTAAATATCCTCATTAAAATATTGAACCTTACCATCGCCCAACTCAGCCAAAAACCGCGACGGCGTGGTGATGTTTAGGCCGCCATAGATTGTCCGCTGGCGCGTCAGTAAAAAATACAAACGTTTGCGCGCGCGGGTTATGCCCA
>CAYILY010000088.1:0-2525 GCA_964364395.1 uncultured Gammaproteobacteria bacterium
GCGACTGGTCGGCTAAAGCGCGGGTAATAGCCTGGCGAATCCACCAAGTGGCGTAAGTGGAAAATTTATAGCCCTTGCGGTAATCAAACTTTTCCACGGCGCGGAACAAACCAATGTTGCCTTCTTGGATTAAGTCTAACAGCGAGAGCGACCGGCCGGTGAATTTTTTGGCAATCGAGACCACCAAGCGCAAGTTTGATTCAATCAGTTTCTTTTTGGCTTCTAAATCCCCTTTTTCTTTGCGCTTGGCCAAAGCCACCTCATCCTCGCCATGCAAAAGCGGCACGCGGCCGATTTCGCGCAAATACATTTGGATCGAGTCCGCGGAAATGTCCGAGAGATCCAAGTAACGCATTAAATCTTTTTCCGTCATCACCTGGCTCTTGCCGGTTTTGGCTTCTTTTTTTGGCGCTTCCTCTTTGCTGAACAAACGCACATTGCCCAGCATGCCGGTTTCCGGCTGTTTTAATTCCACGCCGCGGTAATCCATGTCATCCAACAATTCTTCCAGTTCGCTGATATGGTTTTCTAAATCCGGGAAAGCGTATAAAATTTCGTTTTCCGTCAAAAAACCGCGCTGCCGGCCGCGCGTTAAAAGCTCTTTAATCACCACCTCGCTAATCTCGGTTTTGACCACCGGGCGGGGCGTTAATTTCTTAAACGCATGCTTTTTCGCCTTAACCGCTTTGCGCTTTGGGCTGGAATAATACTTCTTTTTTTTAGGCACTTTTTTAGGCATGCTCTTTTAATAATAAAAGCTAATTGGGCAAGGATTTCGACAGTTGTTGCCACTCAGCCATTAGGTGATTTACCACGGTTTCATTGCCCGCCAGCTCGGCCTCGCGGATTTGCTCGCGCAAAGCCTTGAGCTTAGTATGGGTAAAATACGCCCGCAAACGGTTGCGCAAAATATCAATCTCCATTTGCGACTGGTCTTTGTCCAAAGTGCCGGCCAGTTCCTCGGCCAGCAAAGCCACTGATCGGCCTAAGCTTTGGAGTTCTTCTGGTAACTGATTTAACCAGCTGTCCTGGCTTTCTATAGTATGGCTATCATAAAAAAAATTTAGGTTTTTGTAAAGGCTTAAGAGCTCCGAATCCGATAACCAATCAAAGGAAAAGCTGGTCCAAAAAGCGGTTTTATCTGGCAATAACAGAACCAAAGCCGCTAAACGAGTGGCAATGCTCTTAAGGACGTTCGGCCTACCGGGTTTGTCCGCCTGGTTAGAATCAGGCGCTCCCGGGCGCCTGGGGCCGGTTTTAACCCGATTGCGGTTTATCACCTCTCTTAATACATCTTCCCCCACCCGAATCTTTCCCGAGAGCATTTGCAAGTAATGGGTTTGCTCAATGGCATCCGGCAAGCGGGCAATCCACGGAAGCAAAATCCGGCCAGCCTCTTTTTTGCCCAAAGCGTCAGTTAAATCATGGTCTTTTTCAGTTTTGGCGAACAGCCAATCCATAAAGCTCGGCGCGGTTTGGATTAAATTATGCCATTCATTCGGGTTTTTTTTAATCAAAGCGTCCGGGTCGAGCCCCGCCGGCAAGCTAGCCATGCGGACAATCATGTCTTCCTGCCAAGCCACTTCCAAGCCGCGCACCAAAGCCGCCTGCCCAGCCGCGTCCGGGTCAAAAGCTAAAACAATATTTTTAGTAAATCTTTTTAATAATTTTACTTGCTCCGGCGTTAAAGCCGTGCCGGACGAGGCCACGACATTAGTAAAGCCGGCCTGGTGCGATGATACACAATCCATGTTTCCCTCCACCACCACCGCCAAATCCTGAACGCGGATTTCCTTTTTGGCCTTAGACAAGCCATAGAGCACCTGGCTTTTGTGATAAACCAAAGTTTCCGGAGTATTAATATATTTGCCGCCGACTTCCTCTTCTTTTAATCGACGAGCGGTGAAACCCACTACCGCGCCGTGCACGTCAGTAATTGGAAAAATTAAGCGATAGCGAAACCGATCATAATAACCTCCTCGCTCATTACTAATAGCCAATCCCGCGGCCGCGATTTCTTTTTCGCGCCAGCCGCGGCTGGTTAAATATTTAAGGAGAGTATCCCAAGCCTCTGGTGAAAAACCCAGCTGCCAGTCGGCAATAGTTTTTTCGGACAAACCGCGCTTGACAATATATTCCCGTGCCACATCCGCGCTCTTGGCTTTGAGCAAAGCTTCGTGATACCAGCGGCTGGCCAGCTGTAAAATATCCAGTACGCGGCTACGTTCACTTTCTTCTTTTCTGTCCACTGCTTCCAGTTTCACACCCGCGCGCTTGGCTAGGAGACGGAGCGCGTCCGAAAATTCTATGCCTTCGGATTTTTTTACAAAGGCAAACATGTCGCCGCCTTCGTGGCAGCCAAAGCAATGCCAAATGCCTTTATCCGGGCTAACGACAAAAGAAGGTGTCTTTTCTTGATGAAAAGGACACCTGGCTTTCCAACTAATACCGGCCTTTTTAAGTTCCGGTATATATTCACGGATTAAATCAATCAAATCAATCCGCTCCTTGATTTGGTCAGTCAC
>CAYILY010000089.1:0-2519 GCA_964364395.1 uncultured Gammaproteobacteria bacterium
ATATGGTCACCAAGGCCGAAATTGCCAGTCGCGTTTATGGCGCGGACGCGGCCAACAGCGCGCCGGTGGCCAGCGACGCCACTTTAGCCTTGCATAAAAGCGCGGACGCGATTGATTTTATTAACGCCGCCATCGTGGATCCGGCGAATTATATTTCTTATGCGGAACGGATTGGCTATAATAGCAGCACGGCAAACGCCACGCCCGCTTATCTAGCAATTTTCGACAAGTTGGTTGTGCCAGGTTCGCTGGCCACCAACGCCAGTTCCAGCCCCATTACTGTCAGTTTTAGAAACCGCGGCACCACCACCTGGCTGCCTGGCCAAGTTTATTTTACGGTTTTTGATGACTCGAGCGGCGACAGCTCATTCCTCGCCAACAGCCAGCTTGATTTAGCCAAAGAAGTGCCGCCCGATGGCATAGCGGAATTTACTTTAACCTTAAAAGCGCCAGCTGCCCCAGGTGTTTACCGTGAATGGTTTACTTTGAGCTATAAAAATAGCGAAGACATTTTAATTCCGGTGCTGGGCGCTAAAGTGGCTAAAGACATTACCGTTATCTCGCCAATTTCCGGCCAAATTACCAAGCAAAATTTGCCAAAACAAATTTCCAAGCGCAGCGCCCCAAAAACTGTTTCTATCTCCATAAAAAATACCAGTAAAACCCAAATTTGGACCGCGCGGCGCACAGCTTTAATTTTAACCGACAGCGACGGAAAACAAAGCCCATTTTACGATCGCTATGACTGGGTCACAAAAGATGTAGTGGGCGTGCCAGTCAATCTAACTAAGATAAAACCCGGGCAAACCGGAGTGGTTCGCTTCCGGCTTGATCCGCGTAAAGCCAGCATTGGTAGTTATACATTGCGTTTCTCTATGGAATTGCGTGACATAAAAGAATCTGCGTCTATAAATAACAGCCTCTATTGGGATGTGCCGTTAAAAGTGGTAAAATGACACAACTATGAATTTTAAACGCCTTCTAATTTCCAAACCCGTGTTGATTCTAGAAGTTTTGGTTTTAGGCTATTTTGCTTTTAATGTTGGCCAAGAAATGTTTAAACGCCATAATATCGAAGCCGAGATCAGCCACTTGGAAAACGAAATTAACAAGCTGGAAAAAGATAAAAACGACCTCAATGATTTGCTAAGCTACGTGCAGACCGACGCTTTTGTGGAGCAAGAAGCGCGGGAAAAATTAAACCTGGCCAAAAACGGCGAGAGCCTGATTTTGGTTCCCGAAGCCGATGCGACTTTTACGGTAAATAGCGAAACTACGCCCTCCGCGGAAGGCGCTCCCAGAGCGCCGGAGGCGCGTAAAAAATCAAACCTAGCCAAATGGTGGCAATATTTTTTTGAGCACGAACGGCTGGCTTTAGAATAACCATGCTTTTAAACAAAAATAAAAAACAATTATACTTTTTGTTCGGGTCCATTGGCGGCGGCTTGCTGGTGCTGTTATTTTTGTTTGGCTACGGCCTTTACCGCTACCATTGGCAAGGCCCGTTTATGCGCCGCTTGGCTAATGTCGTGCCTTTCCCGGCCATTTTTGTGGATTGGGAAGTTGTTTATTACCGCGACTACTTGGCTGACTTGCACACTTTGGAAAAATACTGGGCAACGGAACGGGAGAATAAGAATGTCTTTTTAGGCATCCCGGATAAAAAAGAAATCCGCGAACGGTTGGTCAATAAGTTGATTGAAGAAAAAATAATCCAAATTTGGGCTCGTTCGCGCGGTTTGGCGGTTTTGCCGGAAGAGCTGGAGGCCGAATGGCAACGTTTGCAAACGCGCGGCGAAGGCGGGCGGGAAATTGATTTCTTTTTGGACAAAGCCTATGGCTGGAGCGAGGCTAAATTTAAAAAACGGGTATTAACGCCATTCTTGCTTGAGCAAAAAGTAAAAGCCCGGCTTTTGGCGGAAAATAAATCTGACGATGCCAGCCTTTTGAAACGCGGCCAAGAAATTTATCAAGAAGTGAAAAAAGACGCGGCCAACTTTGCCGAACTGGCTAAAAATTTAAGCGATGACCGCTTGTCCGCGCGCTTGGGCGGGGATTTGGGCTATTTTTCCCGCGGAACATTTGAGCCCCAGCTGGAAAAGGCGATTTTTGCCATGAAAATCGGCGAGGTAAGCGAACCTGTTAAATCTAGTTTTGGCTACCATATTTTCAAATTGGACGACCTGCTGTATGGCGAAAACAATGAGCCCAGCCAGGCCGCGGTTAAGCATATTCTAGTCAAAGCTTTCGATTTTGACGATTGGCTGGAAAAACAAAAAACCGAGTTGCCGATTTACCGGCTGGTGCTTTAAATCGCCTACGTTAAAACTTCGGCGGGTAAAAATCAAACCCCGATTTTATTATTTGGAGTATATTTACAACAAAGTACGAATCTATCCACCCGTGCGCGCATTTCTTAAACCTTTTAACTCCCCTATGGGCAAGCAAGAAATCAAAACCACCGAATTGAAAGCTATTCTCTCAAAATACAAGAGCGAATTAAACCAGCTTGAAAAGCA
>CAYILY010000090.1:0-2403 GCA_964364395.1 uncultured Gammaproteobacteria bacterium
TTTGTTTATGGCCGGCTTCGGACTGGCGGTAATAATACAAAGCCGCCACCGCGCCGACCAGCAAAAGCGCCAAAATATACCAATAGTTTGACATAAAGCTGGAAGTGCTGATTAAAAGGCGGGTCGTGATCGGCAATGTGGTCTTAGTCTCGGTTAAAATTTCCGTCAGCTTGGGAATAACAAACACCATCATCACTGTGCCCACCACTAACAGGCCGAATAAAATAAAGGCTGGGTAAATCATGGCGCCGCGCGTTTTGCTCATTAAATCAAAATCTTTTTCCTGCTGGTCGGCCAGATAGTTCAATACCTCGTCCAATTTGCCGGCGGTTTCGCCGGAGCGGATCATGCTGACGTAAAAATGCGAAAACACGTCCGGATAACGGCCAAAAGCATCCGAGAGGCGCGCGCCGCCATCCACCGCGTCCGCCACTTCGGAAATAATTATCTTTAAGCGCACGGCCTCGGTTTGTTTGACTAAAATGCGCAGCGCCTGCACCACCGGCAAAGTGGCCGAAACCATCACCGACAGCTGGCGCGAAAAAACCACGATATCTTTAACCTTAACGCGGTTAAAAAATTTTATTTCCGTGGCAATGCCCGCCTTTTCCACCCGGGGCTTGAGCGATAAAACCAGCAGCCCCTGGTCGGTTAGAGTCGAAAGCGCTAAATCAATATTCGCGGCATCAGCCACGCCCGCGATTTTTTCCTGCTTGTCATTTTGGGCAATATAATCAAAAAAAGGCATAAAAAATCAATGCGAGACTAAAATGGTAAACTGATTAGGGTCTATAGCGTGCTCTTTAGCGTCTTTTAATGCTACTAAGCCGGCTTTGGAGGCGCTGGCCAGGGCATTATCTAAAGTTATCATGCCGGCCGCGCGCGAGGTTTGCATGATATTTTTAATCTGCGCTAATTTATTGTCGCGAATCAAAGATTTCACCGGATTTGTGGCCAACAGCACTTCCGACACCAGCACCCACCCGCCCCCGACTTTAGGGAGCAGTATCTGGGCCACTATCCCCAGCAAGGCATCGCCCAACAAATTAAGCGCCCGGGCGCGGTCAGCTTCGCCGTACAAATCGCGAATCTGCTCCAAAGCGCCAATGGCTTGGCGGCTGGAGCCGATTAAAATCACTAAACGCCCGGAGTTCGCCAGCTGCAAAACCTGTTCGGCAGTGGCCACATCCGGCAAGGCGCCAACCACTGCCACATTCACGTCTTCCTCAGCTAAAGCCGCGAGGCCCGAGGCATAATCCGCCACATCGCGCCCCACTTCACGCTGGATAATGGCGGCTTTATCGCTGGGCAGCAAATATTCAATCGGCTTTTCAAAAGTAATAATATATTTGGCCTGGCTGTGGTTTATTTTCGAGAGCAAAGTTTTTACTGTCGTCGTTTTGCCGGAATCAAACGGCCCGGTAATAATAAGGAGCCCGCCGCCGGAGTCGGTTAAAGCCATAACCGCCGCCGGAATGCCTAATTCTTCGGCCGTGCGCTCGGCCGCGGACACATAACGGAGCGATAAAGACGGAAATCCCCGGCTAATAAAAGCGTGGGCGCGAAAACGCATTATTTTTTTCAGCGTCAAGCTGGCAATTAGCTCTTTTTTGGCTTTGAATTCGGCCAATTCAGCCTCGGAAAATAAATGCGCCATAATCGCGTCCATTCTTTCCGGGGTTAATATTTCTTCTTCCAAGAGGGGCACAATCTGCCCGTCCAGCCGCAAGAGCGGCGCGTTGCCGACAGTTAAATGCAAATCCGTGCCGTTGCGCTCGCCTAAAACACCCAGCCACTTTTCAAAATGAAGAATATCGGTTGGGCTATCCATGTTATTTAATATATTTTTTTACCACCGCAATCACCTCGCTCGGCAAAAAGTGCGCTTTGATCATATAATCATTGGCGCCCAGCTTTTTAGCGCGCTTAATATCCGCTTCTTCGCCCAGATTAGTCAGCATGATAACCGGGATGTTTTTTAATTTCGGGTCGGCTTTCATGGCCTCCAAGACTTCAAAGCCGTCTTTTTTGGGCATCAAAATATCTAAAAGCGCCAAGTCCACGGTTTGTTCGGCTAAAAGCGCCAGGGCTTTCTCGCCGTCAGCGGCAGCCAAGACTTCTATCCCCTCTTTTGTCAGCTTGGTTGTATACATCCGCTGCAAAAACAAATCATCTTCGGCTAATAAAATTTTTGCCATAATAATTACTCCTTAGTGGCTATAACCACCTCTTCCAAAGTAGTTAAGCCTAATAACGCCTTCATAATGCCGTCTTGCATCATGGGGATAAACCCCTGGCGCTTAAGCTCGCCATCAACTTCCGCCTGGTTAAAGCCTTTATAAATAATAGCCTGGAAATTTTTGTTATTCTCAATTACTTCGCAAATCGACAGCCGGCCGTCAT
>CAYILY010000091.1:0-2335 GCA_964364395.1 uncultured Gammaproteobacteria bacterium
TGGCATCGAAACTGATGATGAGGCTCTGACTCTGCATGGCCAAAAAGGCTTAACTTTGAATCTGGCTGAAGAGCTGTCCTTGCCGGAAAACGATCTGCGCGAACGGGTGGAAAAACTTTATCCCGATATGAGCCAGCAAATGGTGGCCGATCTTATGCCTTTGCTGGTGGGCAACCAGCGCCATATCGCCAAAATTAAAGCTTCCAACCGGCCGCTGGTTAATACCGAACACATGGAACAAGTCTTGGTGATTGGCCGCGGCATGGACTGGCTCCATCTGCCCAACAAAGCTTTGATCATCGGCCCCTACAGCTACAACCTGCGCGAGCCGATTGTGGCGGGCGCGGGCATATTATTAGAAAATCTGAAAGAAGGCCGGGTACCGGAAAAAGACGGCTTAGTTTTGCTGGCTTCGGCCGCTTACCGCGAAGACGCGGGTTTTGAAAAACTGCGCGCCATTGAAAAAGCCCATTCTTTTGCCGAATTCGCCCAGCACGCTATTTATGAAGCTGTGCCGGAAATCAAACCCCACTTGCATTTATTGCTGGGGATTGTGGATTTAAACACCCGGCTGATGACTGTGGTTGAACCAAGGCAACAAATAAATACTTAAAATCGTCAACAGTGTTTTGCGGGCTCTGCCCCTAAAACGTTGCTGATGATTTTTGTTCCTTTCACATCCACACTTCATACCTTGGGGAGAGCGTATGAAAGAATTATCACCAAATGATGAAGCCATTGTCCGTGCCCTGCGCAAAGCCAATGTTCTGCAAGACATCGCCGGACACATGCTCGATCAGCGAGAGGGAGTGATTCTGGTCACCTGTCCGGATGGCGACCACTTCTTCGATATTTTCAGCCGCCAGCTGGAAATGCAAGAAGGCCAATGCGATAAACGCATCCACACCTTTGGCTGGCATGGCGGATCAATCCGCTTGGCGGCCAATTCACCAGCCAATAAAAGGCCGGACGAACACCAGATATTCCTGGAGGAAATCCGCGACGCGCGCACCATCAAAGGCATCAACACCGTGGCGCTTTACGCCCACGCGGTCTGCGGCAAGGCCGACGTCTGCAACATCGATTTCCTGCACCTCATGCACTTGCACCTGCAAGCCAAAGCTGCCGTCAAAGCAATGAATGACGGTATTTCTGTGGCCTGCTTCCTGCATATCACTTACCCAGATATGCGCCGGCGGACATACTTTGTCTCCCGCCCGGACTGGGGCCAATGGATTGGCCCCCACTGACAACAATCGCACCTTAGGCCCTACACATGGAAGTGTAGGGCGTTTTCTTATTCATATCTTAAAGCCTCTATCGGACTTTTCTTGGCTGCCTGTTTAGCCGGATACAAACCAAAGCCCAAGCCAATGGCCGTGGAAACAGCCAAGCCCAAAAGCGCGGCTTGGAGCGGAAAGGCAAAGTGCCAGTTCAAGCCCACAAAGTTAGTTAAAATAAACGCCGCGAACAAAGCCAGCAATGTGCCCAAAGCAATGCCCACCGCGCCGCCGATGGCGGTTAACATCACAGCCTCAATTAAAAACTGGCGCAGAACATCTTTGTCAGTGGCGCCCAAGGCTTTGCGCAAGCCTATTTCCGAAGTCCGCTCGGTGACGGAAACCAACATAATATTCATAATGCCAATGCCACCCACCACCAGCGAAATCGCGGCCACGGACACCAAAAGCATGGATAGTACCAAGCTGATCAAACCAATCCGTTCCACAATATCTTCCTGGGTCGTAACATGAAAATCGTCTTTTTCCGGATCCGTAATGCCGTGCGTTTCCCGCAAAGTGGCCTCAATGTCGCGTACCACTTGCGGCACGGCCGCCTCACTCGCGGCTTGAACAATGATGGCATTATAATAATTTTTGCCAATCAAATACTGCTGGGCCGTAGTATAAGGCACCATGGCGATATTGTCCGCGTCAAAGAAAGCCGCCGGACCGCGGGGAGCAAGCACGCCTACTACCCGAAATATCCGGCCCTTAATTTTAATTTTATTGCCGACCGCCGGCCGACTGCCAAATAAATCTTTAGCCACTTCTGATCCTAAAACCACAACATTGACCCGTTGCTTAACGTCTTCAGCCGTTAAAAAAGAACCGCTGGCTAATAGTCATCGCCATATTGCTGGCCATGATCATATATTCTCTTTTTATAAAGAAAACAATTGCTACAATAAGTGAGTGTAATGAACTCAATAAGAAAATGGCAATGGCCGCAAATGCCCCGGTGCAAATAGAAAAGATACAAGGCGAGTTATTCATATTGAATAGCGTGATCGGTTCAGATCAAAGAGCGGAGGCCCCTGCAAGAGAAGAGCTGT
>CAYILY010000092.1:0-2323 GCA_964364395.1 uncultured Gammaproteobacteria bacterium
CCAAAAGCTTTAACTGATTCAGCCGCTAAACCATTGGTGGATTGCGCGGCTTTGGGCTGCAATGATAATGGCGCTTACTATTCTTGGTTATTTTCCACCACCGACAAAGACGATTTGCAACCGCCGGCTTTAACTTCCGCTTATCCGCCGCTCGCGACTGACCAGGCCGCTTATCCGGCGCGGGATGTGCCGCGTTCGGCCACTTTTAGCTTGAATTTTTCCGAAGCCATTGATATCCGCAGCGTGACCGGCGAGGATAATTTTTTGATTGCCGATAATATTAAAGTTGAACAAATAAAATCAGCCACTGACCAGGCCGTGGTGGCCGCTATTCCTTCCAGCCACTTTGATGCCAACGTGTCCGCCACGGGCGTGCGGTTTGGGCTGAATAAGAGCCACCAAGCAGCCCAAGATAACAAGCCTTATTTAGAGCCGTTTGCCTGGTACCGCGTGACAGTCCGCAATATCCAAGATTTGTGCAAAAACACCTTGGATTCGGCCGCGGGCAAGACTATCACTTTTATTTTCCAAACCAATGGCGATATTCCGGGCGTGGCCTTTACTTATCCGGTTGATAAATACGAATTTGCTTGCCCCAATACCGAAACTTTTGTGCAGTTTAAAACCTCGATGTATGACATCAAGCGCTCGTCGTGCGCGGTTAATCCGGCCAATGGCGGCTTGGTGTTGGCGGGGGTTAACGTGCCGGGGCGTAATTTGGCGGTGAGCGATGATGTGCCGCCAAGCCGCGAAGGCGAAACTGTGCCAATTAATCCCAATAATTTTTGCAAACGTTATGATTTTGCCGACAAAACGCGCGAATTGGCGCCCAACACCACCATCCGGCCGGAAGTTAGCTACCGCAATCCGGCCAATGACGCCCAAATAGAAAAAGCCAGCTGGTCTTTTACCGTTAAGCCGGCTGGCCAATGCGCCAACGCGCCATATATCAGCCGGATTTCTCCGGGCGAAGGGCCATGGGGGCGCTGCGTGACCATTGCCGGCAATTATTTTGGCGAGGTTTCCAGCCGCGGCGCGAGCGACGTTTATTTGCATTTAGACACTGCTTCCAGCCGGAGCGCGGGCCCTAGCTGGCCGGTGGCGGGCACGGCTTTTTCGATTGCCGCCGACAGCTGGTTTGATACTTATTTAACCGGCACTATCCCAGCTGTGGCGCCCGCTTCTTTAATACCGGCTGGCGTTGGCGGGGCCGCGGATTTTACGGTAGATGTTAAACGCGCCGTAACTTTGGGCGGCACCGCGCAAACTTTGAGCAGCAATAACGTGCCGTTTGTGGTTCGCCTGGATGAGCCGGCTTACCAAGGGCCATGCCTGGCGCGTATAAGCCCCAGCGCCGGCGCTTGGGGCGCGAACGTCGCTTTGTCTGGCACGAATTTTGGCGCCACGGCCGGGACCGTGACTTTTACTGACCGCCATTTTTCGGCCGCGCCCGCGAGTTGGGCGAACACCGCCATTTCTACGGCGGTGCCCAGCCAAAGCCAAGATGGCTTGGTGCATATAGAAGCCAATGGCCAGATATCCAATGGCTTGCCTTTTGATGTGTCCACCCCTGTGGGCGGCAGTTGCGCGCGCGATGCTAACTGCGCGCCAGGCTTGGTGTGCCGGAATAACCAATGTATTAATCCGCCCGCGGCCAGTTTGCGGCCGAGCGGGTTTAGAGTGGAGGATGCTTGGCCCAATGCCCGCTGCGCGAATACTTGCACTAACGCGGCTTTGGGTTTTGCCACTAATATAGAAATCAACCGCGGTTCTTTGAATGGCGCGGTTTACCAGGCCGTGGCCGGCCGCATTGGCGGCAGTATCGCGGTTTTGCGCTGCCAGAATAAAGATTGCACCGCTTTTGCCAGCCCGACGAGTGAAATTGTTAATCCGTCTTTAAGCGAAGATGGCAAGCGCGTAAATTTAGACATGGCGTTTTTGCCAAACACTAGTTACCGGGTATTAATTTACAGCGATGCCAACGGCCTGCGCAGCGCGGAGGGCAATAATTTAGTTAATAATAATTACGATACCAATAACGACGGGCAAAAGGATGCTTATTCTTGGAATTTTTCCGTGGGCGCCAATGCCTGCGCCTTGGCGCGTTTGGAATTGGACAAGCCAAATTTGAGTTTATACGAAGGCACGAGCGGAAACTTGGAGGCGCGGGGTTATGCCCGGCCGGACAGCTGTTCGCCTAATGCCGGCCAGTTATTAAAAAGTGATTCTTTAGCTGGCTTGAATTGGTCGGCTCGCGCTTATAGCGTGGGCGATATTGAAGCTGAATGCGCGTTAGGCGCGGCGCCAGTCCTTAATGGCCGGC
>CAYILY010000093.1:0-2120 GCA_964364395.1 uncultured Gammaproteobacteria bacterium
TCCGCCCGTCATAGCGCAGGAATATTCTTATGAATATTCCACCAGCGTGATTGAAATGAAAACGGGCGCGATCAAGCCCGGGCAAAGAGTGGTATTAGTTGACGATGTTTTGGCCACGGGCGCGACTTTGGCCGCGGCTGTTAAATTGACCAAAAGGTTGGGCGGTGATATAATCGGTATTTCTGTGATAGTGGAGAAGAAGTTTTTAGCGCCCCAGACTCGCCTCAGCGGTTATCCAGTGCATAGTTTAGTACAATATTAATACTAACATGATTTATGCCAGAATATTCTATTAACCCTTCTTATGCCGCGTCTTTTTTGGCTAAAGCCGAAGAAGTGACGAGATTAATTAGAATGGATCAGAGCCAAAAATTAGACGAGGCTATTTTGATTTTATTTGAAGCCTGGAAACAAAACCGCCCTATTTTTATCATGGGCAATGGTGGATCGGCTTCCACGGCCACGCACTTGGCTTCGGATTTGGCTAAAACCATTTGCAGTTCCCCCGAGGATCGTGGGTTGCGCGCGCTGGCGCTCTCCGACAATATTCCGTTGGTTTCGGCCACGACCAATGATTGGGGTTGGGAAAATCTTTATACTGGCCAGTTGGCTACTTATTATGAGCCCGGCGGCGTGGGGATCGCTTTTAGTGTTCATGGCGGCGCGGGCCGCGACCTTTCCGGCGCCTGGTCGCAAAATATTTTAAAAGGATTGCAGTATATTAAAGATCACGGCGGTAAAACTATTGGTTTTTCTGGTTTTGACGGTGGAGCCATGAAAAATCTGGTTGACATCAGTTTGCTTGTTCCAGCTGAATCAACCCCGATCGTGGAAGGGTTGCATGTAGTGTTGCACCATTTGCTGGTGTTTGGCTTAAAGCAAAAGATACAAGAATACAAGAAGCCATCATGAAAATATTCATCGACAGCGCTAACTTAGTTGAAATTGAGGCGGCGTTAAAACGCGGTTTTATTTCCGGCATTACCACCAATCCATCGCTTTTATCTAAAGAGCCGCGAACTTCTTTTTCCGGCCACATTCATAAAATAATTGATCTGATTAACCGTTACCGGCCGGGTTTGCATTTAAGCGTGGAAGTTTTTTCGCGCGACCGCGACGAAATGTTGCGCCAGGCCCAGGATTTTATTAAAGAATTCAATTATCCGGCCATGAGCATTAAGGTACAAATTGGCTGGGATGAATTGGAAACCATCGCGGCTTTAAGCAAAATGGGGATTTCGGTCAATTGTACGGCTTGCATGACTGTATCTCAAGGCATGATGGCGGCTCAAGCCGGAGCCAGATATGTCAGCTTGTTTTGGGGAAGAATCAGGGATGGCGGCACGGACGAGAATAACACCACTAATCGGGAAAAGCTAGTTTCGGCTCGGGTTTTGGATCAGAAGGATTTTGACCCGGCCTTTGTGGTTAGTTCAGTCCGGCAGGGGATTGAGCGGGCCGGTTTGAACGCGGAAATTATCGCCGGCAGTATCCGCGGTGTGGTGGACATACGTGATGCCGCGACCGCGGGGGCGCACATTGTGACTGTGCCGCCAAAGTTTTTTCTGCCCATGGCCAGTCATTATAAGACGGACGAGGTGGTGGAACAATTTTTATCGGATTTTAAAGCCTGGATGCATTAATACATATGCAGAATTATCTCAGTGTTCATTATGGCGCAATCGCTAAACCTTATACTGAATATCCTGTTAAATTATGCCAATATTTAGTTAATCGGTTCGGCTTGGCCGCCGGTAGTACCGTGCTTGATGTCGGTTGTGGCCGGGGAGAATTTTTACGCGGATTTAAGCACGTTGGTTTACTGCCGCGCGGTTTAGATATTGTTCATTTTCCGGAAAAATATTTGGAAGATTTTGAGGTGCAAATCGCCAATTTTGAGCATGAACGCTTTCCTTTTTCTGACCAGTCTTTTGATGTTATTTTTTCAAAGTCAGTCATCGAGCATCTTCATAATCCGGAAAATTTAATTAAGGAATGCCGGCGCGTGTTGAAGCCGGGCGGACGGATTATTATTATGACTCCGGATTGGCAGAGCCATCTTTATGTTTTTTATGGCGATCATACCCATGTCCAGCCATATATCAAGGCGGGGCTGGCAC
>CAYILY010000094.1:0-2025 GCA_964364395.1 uncultured Gammaproteobacteria bacterium
CATAATGCAAACAGGGCGCTCAACAATGGCTTTGGCTTTTTGGCAAGCGCTGATTATTTCTTCAATATTATGGCCATCAACTTCCAAGACATGCCAGTTAAAAGCTTCATACTTGGCGCGCAAAGAATCTAAGGGCATAACCCTCTCGGTTGGGCCGTCAATTTGAATATTATTCCGATCCACAATCACGGTTAAATTGGCTAAACTGTGCTTAGCCGCGAACATAATGGCTTCCCAGGTTTGGCCTTCATTATGTTCGCCATCGCTGGTTAAACAAAAAATACTCGATTTAGAGCCCTCCCATTGGCTCAAGGCATAAGCCATGCCCACGGCCACTGAAGTGCCTTGTCCTAACGGGCCGCCGGTGTTTTCTATGCCCGGCAAACTATGATATTGCGGGTGGCCCTGCAAGGGGCTGCCGAGCTGGCGCAAAGTCCACAGTTCACGCTTAGGAAAATATCCGGCCTCCGCCAAAGTCGCGTACCACACCGGGCAAATATGGCCATTGGATAAAATCAGGCGATCGCGCTCTTTCCAGTTCGGCCGCTTAGGGTCGTGCCGCAAAACATTAAAATATAAAGCCGTAAAAACATCGGCCATGCCCAAAGGCCCGGCCGAGTGGCCGCTGCCGGCCTTGACCAACATCTTGATGATATTCTCCCTGATGTTGTTGGCGGTTTTTTTTAATCGCTTGATATTAGTTTTTTCTTTGGTTGGCATATTAAACTTGCAATGAGGCAATAGCGCTTTTTATATCAGTCTGTGAAAATAGATAACTACCGCTGACTAATACGTTTGCTCCGGCAGCCACCAAGGAACTGGCCACCAGCGGCGTCACTCCCCCATCCACGCCAATCTTTATATTAGCATTATGCGCCCGCAATTCCTTAACTTTATCCACGACCCGGCCGTCAAAAGCGCGGCCTTGCCCACCCGGCGCCACTGCCATCAATAACACTAAATCAATTTCTTCCAGTATATCATAAATCGCGCTCACCGGAGTTTCGATTTTCAAAGCCACGCCCGCCTCTTTACCCAGAGATTTTATCAAAACCGCGGTGCGGCGCACATCATAAGTGGCTTCTTGGTGGAAAGTCAGGCGGAACACATTGGGCGCCTCCCAACGCTTCACCCATTGCTCCGGCTTCTCAACCATTAAATGCACGTCAAATTTAATATCGCCGCCTAAAGCGGATAATTGTTCGTGCTCTTTCCAGGTCGGGCCGGGAATAAAATCGCCATCGATAATATCCAGCTGGGCCGCGCTCGCTATGCCCTGGAGCCTTGCGACTTTATCCTGCACCGCGCCAAAAGTTTTTTCCAAAATGGCCGGCAAAATTTCGACCATATTATTTCTTATCTAAATTTTTAATTTTATTCACCCGCCGGATGTGGCGCACGAGGCGCGAGGGCTTGGCCGCCAAAAAAGCTTCCACCGCGGCCAGCGATTCTTTGTCGCTCACCACTTTGCCCGGCAAAACGATAATATTGGCGTGGTCGTCTTCCACGGCCTTGCGCGCCGTGTGGGCGCTCCAGACCAAAGCCGCGCGGACGCCCTTGAACTTATTAGCGACAATCGCCATGCCCGCGCCGGTGCCGCAAATCAAAATGCCTTGGCTGTCTTTTTTGCTGGCCACGTGCTCGGCGGCTACGGCCGCGTAATCCGGATAATCGTCATCCGCCTTTAACCGCTCAGCGCCCACATCAACATACTCGATTTTTTCCTTATCTAAATATTTTTTGATTTTTTCTTTTAATTTATAACCTTGGTGATCGGCTCCAATGTAAATCATAGAGAGTTAATTAGTTTATTGGTTGAATAGTTTAATAGTATTGGCTATATCTTGCTCTATTAACCTTTTAAGCTCTTCTTCGTCTTTGACGCTCTGCACCGGCCGCAAAAATTTAATTATTTCAATCCCAACTTCTTCCCCATATAACTCGCCAGTAAAATTGATCAGTAAAACCTCGCAGATAATATTTTCTTCTTAAAATAATGTCCGTTGGCCATAGAATAATGCACCA
>CAYILY010000095.1:0-1954 GCA_964364395.1 uncultured Gammaproteobacteria bacterium
CTCCAACCGCAAAAAATCCGGCGGGGGCGCTGTTAGCGCCTGAAAAATTTGAATTTCAATTGCAAAATTATTTTTTTGCCCGAAGCCCTAGTGGACTATATTGTGGTGCATGAGTTGTGCCATTTGCAGGAATTAAATCATGGGAAAAATTTTTGGCAGCTAGTTGGTCGAGCTATGCCGGATTGGAAAATCCGCCGTGAGGCCTTGCGAAAAATCCATATTTAACGGCGCAAACCGGTTGACTTTAGGCCAGTTTTCTTATATACTCTAGAAACTAAAAAAGCGATACTAAATTAATACGAAACATACGAATGATACGAAATAGTTTAATTCGTATGAGCGCATTCGTATATCCGAGGCCTTTAAGGCCGAGGTAGCGCTTTTCGCATACTATGAATGTTGCTGAACTGGCCCGCCAGCTAAAAACTACCCCAAACGAGCTTTTGGCAAAACTGCCGGAGCTGGGTTTTGATATTGGCGCTCGCGCCATCAAAGTCGACAACTTAGTGGCCGAACGGATTAAAGCGGTCTGGGGCCAATCTTTGCGCACCGAAAGGCTGGTGGGAAAAATGAAGGCCGCCGAAGAGCAAACCGCGGCCGCGGCTGATAAGGCCATTGCGGTTAAAGAACTGGTTTTGGGTGATAAAATCACAGTCACGGATTTGGCGGCTAAATTGAGTACCGGGGTGCCGCATTTGATTGGCTATTTAATGAAGAACGGCATCATGGCTTCATTAAACCAGCAGATTGATTTTGAAACCGCGGCTTTAATGGCTGATGATTATGGCTTTAAGGCCGTGCGCGGCACTGAACAGGCAGACAAGCAGTCGCACCATGAAGAAAAAGTTTTGCGTGATTTAAAGCAGACAATTGCCAAAGAAGAGGGCGGCGCGCCGCGGCCGCCGGTAGTGGTGGTCATGGGCCATGTGGACCACGGCAAAACCACTTTGCTCGACGCTATCCGCTCCACCAATGTGGTGGCTGGCGAGTCGGGTGGCATTACCCAGCACATTGGCGCTTACCAGGTTGAGGTTCCTCCAACGGAGGAACCGAAATCCCGAGAGAGCGAAGCGAACCGAGGGATCCCTCGGTTGTCACCTCGGGATGATTTTGCGCCAGTAGGGCGCAAAATCACATTCTTGGATACCCCGGGCCACGAAGCTTTTAAGGCCATGCGCGAACGTGGCGGCCAGGTGGCGGACGTGGCCATTTTAGTAGTGGCCGCGGATGATGGCTTAAAGCCGCAAACTTTGGAATCAATTAATGTCATTCAAAAAGAAAATTTGCCGTTTGTGGTGGCCATTAATAAAATTGACAAGCCGGGCGCGGATATTGATAAAGTTAAAAAAGAATTGTCCGAAGTAAACATGGCGGCTGAAGATTGGGGCGGCAAAACTATTTGCGTGCCGGTTTCGGCCAAGCAAAAATTGGGCATCAAGGAATTATTGGATATGGTGCTTTTGGTGGCGGATATTGAAAAGTTTTCCGCCAATCCGAATCGGCCGGCCACGGGTGTGATTATTGAAGCCCACATTGACCGCGGCGAAGGCCCGGTGGCCACAGTATTGATCAATGGCGGTACGTTGCGCGTCTCGGATGAAGTGGAGATTGGCGGCACCTTCGGCAAGATTAAAGCTTTAAAAAATTGGCGCGGCGAAAACGTGGAACAAGCCGAACCCGCGATGCCGGTAAAAATTTTGGGACTCAAAGCCGCGCCTAAAGTGGGCGATATTTTACGAGTGGAAGCTACATCGCGCGAACTGCGCAAAAGCGCCAAAAAGAATTTTCGTTTTGTGGAAGTTAAAGCCAAAGCCCAAGCCGCCAAAGCCGAAGGGGGCGAAGGCGCGGCCGCGGAAGCGATTACCGTGGTGCCGGTTATTATTAAAGCCGATGTGCTGGGTTCTTTAGAGGCTTTGCTGCCGGCCGTTAAAAAATTAGAGCGCGATGGCGTGGG
>CAYILY010000096.1:0-1920 GCA_964364395.1 uncultured Gammaproteobacteria bacterium
GACATATATTTGGTCGCCGTTTTTATCTTTATCACTGCACCAAATAAAATCATGCTTCCATAATATTTCGCCTTTAGTGTGAAAGTAATAGACAAAAAAGGTGTACGTTGCCAATACGGCCGAGGGGAAACTATGCGCACCGGCAAATAATTTTTTAAAGCCGTCCGGATTTCGGCCGCGGGTAGCGGGGGCAACATTTTTACTAATCAAGTACCACCCCAATTTCAGGCTCCGCTTGGCGGCAAAAGCCTCTTTTAAATACCAGTCTTGATTATAAAAACAGGGTTTTTGTTTGGGATTCACGCCGAAACGCGCGCGCAAATCATTGATGGTCAGTTTGACGCCTAAAATCAAAACAGCGTTGTGGCGATTTTTTTTCAAAACTTCCTCGGTAAAAGGAATCCTCGGAATTCGCGATTTTACCGGCACCGCGATGCCCAGCTTAGCACTGATGGCCTTGAGTTCATCCGGGCCAATAAAATTTTTACCCATTATTTTTTTAGCAATAGCTATATCCATATAATTGTTTTATGATTGTGCCTCTTTCCAGGCCTGGTACTCTAAGACGCCAGCTATGGGATAAATGTGGCCTTTTTTACCGTACTCATCGATTTTTTTTAATTCATCCGCAAATAATTCGGCCCGGGTCTTTCCTGATGGCAGTTGTTCAAACCACGCTAAATCCTTGGCTGGCGAATTATATACCTGAATCTTCAACCCCGCGTTCGCCATGGCCTGTAAAAATGTCAGATAGGCGCGCGCCTGGTGGAAAGGCGAAGCCACAATAATTATCTTTTGCCATTTTTTTTGCGCCGCAATCTTCATGACCTCTATGCCTTGCTCAAAAGTATTTTGCGATTGGCCCTCGATAATAACCTTATCCTCGGGAATACCTTGTTTATAAAGTTCACGAGCCAGTTCCGGCGCTGGCGTGGTAAAGGGGCGGGCGTGGATCGCGCCGCCGGAAACAACAATCAAATCAGCCAGTTGAGCTTTATATATCCTGACAACCTCATTCATCCGGCTTAGGCTATCCCCTTCCAGCCAAATTACAGCGTCAGATTTTTTTATATTGTCGTTGCCGCTAATAGCAATAATGGCAGAATAATCCATATTTTTATATTAAAGTATATCAGACGCCTTGATCGGTTCGCCAGCGGCAATATCCCGCTTTGCCTGTTTATTGATTAGGCTTGCTTTGTCTTTAGGTAGTAGACCTAAAGCTGGGCGTAACTCAATAATATTTTCCGCGCGGAAAACCTCACCTTGCTTGATAGCGGATTTGGCATATAACCCGCGGCGCTGGACAATCACAGTTTCCGCTTCCTCGGCCACAACTTCTTTTAGCCCACTGCCTAAGGCCGCCTCCATCTGCCTGATGCGCGCCACCATGGCGGCAAATTCTTCCGGATTCATAGAATGCGGGTGATCCGGGCCTTTATCATTCTTATCCAAGGTAAAATGCTTTTCAATCACTTTCCCACCCAAAGCAATCGCGCCCAGTACGACTACATCACCCGGCGTATGGTCGGAATAGCCGGTGATCACGCCAAATTTTTCTTGATAAATTTTTAACACATTAATATTCGCGCTCTCAATTTTTGACGGATAATTCGTAATGCACTGCAAAAGCGCCAAATCTTTATTGCCGGCATTGGCAATCACTTGTACGGCTTCTTCCACTTCGGCGAGGGTCGAGGCGCCGGTGGCCAAAATTACCGGCTTATTTTTCCGAGCGATATAATCTAATATCTCCAGCCAGGTAATATCACCGGAGCCGATTTTATAAAAATCAACGCCTAATTCCTCCATTAAATCCACGGCCTCAAAATCATACGGCGCGGATGTTGCCATAATGCCAATGCTTTGGCAATAAGCAAAAAATTCTTTGTGCCATTCTCTGGGAAATTCAGCTTTTTT
>CAYILY010000097.1:0-1890 GCA_964364395.1 uncultured Gammaproteobacteria bacterium
GGCCAAACAGCCTCATAGCGCTAGCTATGGCCGAACGCCAGGGCTTAGCCTCCAGCAAATGGTACGCTGTGGCGAGTTTGGAAATTAAAGAGAACAAAATGCCGAGCGGCAAGCCCAACACAAAAAACAGCAAAGCCGCGCCCGCGCCGGCATAAGATTCATTCAGCGCAAAAATTATGGAAAAAAGCGGCGAGCCCACCACGGCCAAAAGAAAAAGAGCCAAAAGCCGCGTGCCTAAGTTAATGCCCAGCAAAGGCCAAAACGCTTTGGCCGCGGCTTTAAAATCCCGCCCCAAGCTGGCCCTGGAGCCTTTTAAAATATTGCCCGCGCCGCGCACCAGGGCGCCTTGCGCGGACACCACCACCCAGCAAAACAACGCCAAAAATAGTAAAATAAAAAATAATATCAAAAATGCCCGCCCGGGCAAAGCCGCGAGCGAGGTTTTTATAATGGCTAAATTCTCGTAATTAAAAATATCAACAATGCCCGCGACCTGCTGCCAGCCGCCTTCGCTGAAATTAATATATTGGTTAATAAAAAATTGGTATTCCCCGCCCATGCCCAAAAAAGTCCCCAAAAAACCAAAAAGCCATAAGGCCTTGTAACGGCTCGTGATTTGCCAGGCTTGTTTGAGAATAAGGCGATAAAGCGGCGTGGTCATATTTTGTGTTTATTTTATTTTTACTGTTTTTAGTATAACAAAAATAGCGCCTAAGATACAAATCGCAAACTTTATGTCATCCCGGGCTTGACCCGGGATCCATCTTCTTTTAAAACTGGATTCCCGCTTTCGCGGGAATGACAAAAATATTATTCCTTATTTTTTAAGCCATTATCTGTTTGAATTCTTCGGCTTCAATAGTTTCCTGCTTAATCAGCACAGCCACCACTTTCTCAATTTTATCCCTGTTGTCTTTTAACAGCTTCTCCGCGCGCTCATAAGCGTCTTTTAAGAAACGGGATATTTCCTGGTCAATGGCCTCGGCCGTGGCCTCACTGTAATCGCGCTGTTCCGAGATAGCGCGCCCCAAGAACACCATTTCTTCTTTATCGCCAAACGTGCGCACCCCCAGCTTTTCGCTCATGCCCCAGTCCGTAATCAGCTGGCGCGCCAAATTAGTGGCCTTCTTTAAATCGCTGGAAGCGCCAGTGGTCACTTCTGCAAAAACCATTTTTTCAATGGCATGGCCGGCCAATAAAATCGAGAGGTCCGCCACAAATTCAGATTTCTTGTGCAGGCGCTTATCCCCCAAAGGCAGTTTTAAAGTGTAGCCGGCCGCGCGGCCGCGGGAAATAATGGAAATTTTGTGCACCGGGTCGCCGTCCGGAATCATGTGCGCCACTACCGCGTGGCCGGCTTCGTGGTAAGCGGTCACCTTTTTCTCGGCTTCAGACATAATAAATGATTTGCGTTCCGGGCCGAGCAGGACTTTCTCGATGCTGGTCAAAATATTGATTTCACTGATAGAAGTTTTATCCTGGCGGGCGGTTAAAATCGCGGCCTCATTCAGCAAGTTGAACAAATCCGCTCCGGAAAAACCCGGGGTGCGGCTGGCAATTTTATGCAAATCCACCTCTTTATCCAAAGGCTTATTTTGGGCGTGCAAAGTTAAAATCGCCTGGCGCTCTTTAATGTCCGGCAAATCAATGGTCACGCGCCGGTCAAAGCGCCCAGGCCTGAGCAGCGCCGGGTCTAATACATCCGGCCGGTTGGTGGCGGCCACAATAATCACATTAGTATCGGTTTCAAAGCCATCCATTTCCACCAAAATCTGGTTCAAGGTTTGCTCGCGCTCGTCGTGCGATCCGCCCAAACCCGCGCCGCGCTGGCGGCCAACAGCATCCAGCTCGTCAATAAACACAATGGCTGGCGCCGCCTTTTTAGCGCGC
>CAYILY010000098.1:0-1815 GCA_964364395.1 uncultured Gammaproteobacteria bacterium
TGAGGCTTACCTAACCGATGGCCAGGCGGATATTAAAATCATCTGGTTCAATCAGCCGTTTTTGCTGGACACTTTGCGCGAAGGCGATAAAATCATTGTGGCGGGCCTAGTCGAGCGTGATTGGGATGGATGCCTAATGAAAAGCCCAATGTTTGAAAAATACCAAGGCACTGCCACTTTGCACACCGCCCGCTTAGTGCCAATTTATCCGGCCACTTATGGCTTAACCCAAAAACAAATTCGTTTTCTTATTGGCCAAAGCTTAAAAGCCGCGAACCAGTTCCGTGAAATTATTCCGGACGAAATCCGGCAGAACGCCAAACTCATTGATAAAATCCAAGCTATCAAGGATATTCATTTGCCCGCTAATGCCCTCGCCTACCAAGCCGCGGCGCGCTATTTAAAATTTGAAGAATTATTTGTCACCCAATTATTAGTGGAACAATCGCGCTTAAGTTTGCAAAGCCTGTCAGCGCCGGCTATTCCTTTTCAAAAAGACGCCACGCAAAATCTGGTCAAGTCCCTGCCCTTTGCCCTGACCGATGACCAGCGCAAAGTGGCTTGGCAAATTCTGCAAGATTTAAGCCTCCCCCGCCCCATGAACCGCTTAGTCCAAGGCGAAGTTGGTAGCGGCAAAACCGTGGTGGCGGCCATGGCGGCCCTAAACGCGGCCCTATCGGGCTACCAGACGGCTTTAATGGCCCCTACCGAAATTTTAGCGCTCCAGCACTACCAAACCATCAGCCAAGTGTTCCCCGGCCGGGCGGTGGCCCTATTAACCAGCAAACACAACCGGCTTACCACCAATGCCGAGGCAACACGGAGTGAAATTAAAGAAGCTATCACCGCTGGAGAGGCGGATATTATTATCGGCACGCACGCCATTATCCAGAATGATGTCACTTTTCATAAACTAGGACTAATTGTCATTGATGAGCAACATAGATTCGGTGTTGAACAAAGAAAATTACTTAAGACCAAAAGTTCCGCCTACGCCAAGGCTCCGGCGGACAAGCAAATGTTTGTCCCCCATTTACTTTCCATGACGGCCACGCCCATTCCCCGCTCTTTGGCTTTAACGCTTTATGGCGATTTAGACATTTCCACTATCAAGCAAATGCCTAAAAACCGCTTGCCAATTATTACTAAAATTATTGAAGCAAAAAACCGCGGCCAAGTTTATGAATTTATTAAAACCGCGGCGGCGGCCGGCCGGCAGGCTTTTGTAATTTGCCCGCTGGTGGAAGAAAGCGACAAGCTGGGCGTAAAAGCGGCCACAACTGAATATGAATATTTGCAAGCAGAAATATTTCCGAACTTGAAAGTTGGCTTAATCCACGGCCGCTTAAACAGCTGTGACAAAGAAACCGTGATGGTTAATTTCAAAAATAAAAAACTAGATATTTTAGTGGCCACGGCCGTGGTGGAAGTGGGCGTGGACGTGCCCAACGCCAGCATTATGATAATCGAAGGCGCGGAACGGTTTGGCCTGGCCCAGCTCCACCAATTCCGCGGCCGCGTCGGGCGCGGGGAGCACCAATCACACTGCTTTCTATTTACCAACAAAACTAATCCAGACACGAAAAAACGTCTCCAGGCTTTTGTGGGCGCCAAAGACGGATTTGCCATCGCGGAGCTAGATTTACAGCTGCGCGGCGCGGGCCAAATTTACGGCACCACGCAATCTGGCTATGTTTCCAGCTTCAAAATCGCCACCGCCCTTGATAGTGGATTGGCAAGTCTAGCGCGAACACAGGCCCGAATTTTATTAGAAAACGACTCAGCGCTTGAAAAATATCCTAATTTATGTTACTT
>CAYILY010000099.1:0-1719 GCA_964364395.1 uncultured Gammaproteobacteria bacterium
GTGACGTGCTTGCACACGCTGCACTCGAACTTGATCAGGTTATCTTGCGACATATATTATCTTAAATATTAATAAATTTACTAGCTAAGTGTATGTTCAATTTTTGATTATTTTTAGCACTATCCAATCTTAACTTAAACGAATTGCGATTTATTCTACTAACTGGTATAAAGTAAATTGATTTATCATTGGCATTATAAACAGAAATCATGTCAATTTCTTTTGCTGTATAACTCAATACCGACCAATTATTACTACTCCGACAATTTACGTCTAAAACCCCTTTTTTTGGAGTTACATATTTTACTTGGAACCTAATAAATTTTCCTTCTTTTTCTCCAACTAAATCATAACGACTGTTTTCACTTATGGGAAATAAAACCCTATACCCCTCTTCTAAAAGTCTCGCGGCTACTGCTAATTCTGCTATATCTCCTTTTGTTTTCTTGTGCATATTAATCAGCCGATGGTCGGGATCGAACCGACGACCTTCACTTTACAAAAGTGTTGCTCTACCAACTGAGCTACATCGGCTTATCAGTCTGCTCCCGCCTCTCCGGCCTGCTTCTTTAATTCAATTGACTAAGGTATAATAATAAATAATTGGCAAAAAGTCAATGAAAAAATCGCCAAAAACCAGAATACTAATTTTAGGCGCTGGCTTTGCCGGCACCTATACTTTTATTTATTTAAAAAAATACTTCCACAAAAACCCCGAGATTGAACTATGCCTGGCGGATAAAAATGATTATTTTCTATTCACTCCCTTATTGCACGAAGTGGCCACCGGCGGCCAAACCGCGGCCAACATCGCCGAGCCGTTCCGCCAGATAATGCCCGGCTTAAAAAACTTTCGCCAGGCGGAGATCAAAAAAATCAATTTGAGAAAATCCTTTGTGGAGACAAGTGGCGGCCAAATCAACTATGACTACCTGGTAATGGCCTTAGGCTCAACCACTAATTTTTTTAATACTCCGGGAGCGGCGGAAAATTGCCTAACATTAAAATCATTGCCCGATGCCATTGCCATTAAAAACCGGCTAAAAAAATCCGCTAGCAACTTTGTGGTGATTGGCGGTGGCGCCACGGGCGTGGAATTAGCCGGTGAACTGGCGGATTTCCGGGGCGTTAAAATAACCCTCATCCAGGCCGCCAGAGAACTTTTGCCGCAATTCTCCGCGCCCATCCGCGGCCTGGCGCTCCGGGCCTTGCAAAAAAAAGGCGTGATAGTGCGCCTTAACGCCAAAGTTATCCGCGTGGGAAAAAATAATGTTGAGCTCGAGGGCAACGAAACACTAGCCACCGATACCACCATTTGGGTGGGCGGCATAACGCCGGTTAATGTAAATATCAAACCTCTGCCATTAAAAGAGCCAAACGGCCGGTTTGTTGTTAATGAATTTTGGCAATTGCCGAATTACCAAAACGTGTTTGCTTTAGGCGATATGGCGGCCCGCGCGCCAGCCCTGGCCCAAGCCGCCACCAAAGCCGCCAAAACTGTGGCTTTTAATATTTTTCGGCTGATTAATAATAAGCCGCTAAAAGCTTATGCTTACCGCTCCAGCGGTGAATTAGTTTCCTTAGGGCGCTGGAACGCCGCCGGAAAAATAATGGGTATCACCTTTTCCGGTAAATTCGCCTGGTGGCTATGGCGCACGGTTTATTTATTTAAAATGCCTACTTGGCAAAAGAAAATCAAGGTCGCGCTGGATTGGACCA
>CAYILY010000100.1:0-1701 GCA_964364395.1 uncultured Gammaproteobacteria bacterium
CCAGCGGCGACGAAGTTGGTAATTTCTTTTAACCGCCATTCCGGCAAGACAAAATCCGGCCGGTCTTTATATAACTTTAAAAGCGGTTCTTGGTATTTAGAAAATCTAAAAAAATAATTTTCTTCGGAAATACTTTCCAATTCCGCGCCCGGATGCAAAGGGCATTTGCCCTCCACCAGTTCGGACTCGGTTTTCTCCAATTCACAGCCCACGCAATATTTTACCTGGTAATTCTTTTTATAAATATCGCCGTTCTTTAGGCACCGGCGCCAAAATTCTTGGGCCGCGGCTTTATGGTTTTTATCCGTGGTGCGGATAAAGGCGTTATAAGTTAAATTCAACGCTTGTTTTAGTTTATCAAATTTAGCCGCGTATTCATCCGTATAAGCTTGCGCGTCTTTGCCCTGTTCTTGGGCTTTGCGGTAAATTTTCAGGCCATGTTCATCCGTGCCGGTATTAAAAAATACCTCGTCCCCCAGGGCGCGGCGGTAGCGGGCAATCACATCGGCCTGGATTATTTCCAAAGCAAAACCCAAATGCGGATCCGCATTTACGTAGGGTAAAGTGGTGGTGATATAGAATTTCATGCCTGTCGCGCTTAACTTTTCTGCGCCTCCACGCCCCACCAATCACCAGCCACCACCATCAAAGCCGTGGCCACCGGAATGGCGAGCAAAGCCCCCAACACGCCGGCCAGCTTGGCACCCAATAAAATTGCCACCATCACCACAATCGGGTTCAAACCCACGGCTTTTTGCATGACTTTGGGAACAATCACGTTATTTTCCAGCTGCTGGATGACAATATATAAAATTAAAACGAACAAGCCTTTAATTGGGGACTGCAAAAAAGCCAAAAACACGGCCGGCACAGCGCCAATAAAAGGCCCGACAAAAGGAATAGCCTCGGCGATGCCGGCAATCAAGGCCAGCACCAAAGCGTATTTAACGTCTAAAATTAAAAGGCCCACTAAAGTCACCAAGAAAATAATGCCCGAAAGCAGCAGCTGGCCGCGCAGCCACAAGCCTAATTTATCCTGGATGCGCAAAAACATATTCACGCTGTATTTTTGGTATTTCACCGGCGTGATTGATTGGACAAAATGCTTGAGGCCGTCTTTTTTAACCGCGAAATAAAATGTCAGCACCAGCACGGTGACAAACGTCACGATGCCGCCAAACAAGCTCGAGACTGTGCCAATGACACTGCCGGTATAACTGGACAGCGTTTGCCCCACAGAAGTTAAGTTATCCTGCAAAGCGCCAATGACATCAGTCTGCAAACGTAAATTGCCTAAACCTTGGGTGATTTTTTGGTAATAAATCGGGAAATTGAAAGCCAATTGCTGCACCTGTTCGGCAATGGGCGGCACAATCAGCACTACCACCAAAGAAAGTAGCAGCAAGGCCGTAATATAAATAAACAGCAAAGCGCCGGCGCGCGGAATCTTTTTTTCTTCCAGCCAGTCAATGGCCGGGGAGAGCGAAGCTGCGAACAAAAGCGAGACAAACAACAGCACCACAATGTCCCAAACCAGATAAATAAAAGTCAAGAGCAAAAACACGGCCAAAAGCTTGATAATGCTCATGGACGAGATGTGGATAGTCACGCTGTCCTTGGGATCTTGAAAAGGATTAGAAGCCATAGGGCGATACTAAATTAATACGAAACATACGAATGATACGAAAATTTCGTATGAGC
>CAYILY010000101.1:0-1675 GCA_964364395.1 uncultured Gammaproteobacteria bacterium
CAGCCTGGTGCCAGACAGTTTCGGACTGCGGTTCCACGCCAGCCACGCCGTCAAACAAAACCACGCCGCCGTCTAAAACGCGGAGTGAACGTTCCACTTCGGCGGTGAAATCCACGTGGCCCGGGGTATCAATAATATTGATGCGGCAATCATTCCAAAAACACGTGGTGGCCGCGGAGGTAATGGTAATGCCGCGCTCTTGTTCCTGCTCCATCCAGTCCATAGTAGCCTCGCCTTCGTGCACTTCACCAATCTTGTGCTTTTTGCCGGTGTAAAACAAAACCCGTTCCGTGAACGTAGTTTTGCCGGCGTCAATGTGGGCAATGATGCCGATGTTTCTTATTTTATCTAGTGAGTAATCACGAGGCATATTTTATATAGCAAAGTGGGCAAAAGCGCGGTTAGCTTCGGCCATGCGGTGCACGTCTTCGCGCTTTTTGATGGCTGTGCCTTCGTTCTTGGAAGCGACAATCAGTTCATCAGCCAATTTCTCGGCCATGGGTTTGCCTTTGCGGTCGCGAGCGGCAATTAACAACCAGCGATACGCCAAAGTTAATTTGCGGTCGCCGCGGACTTCCACCGGCACTTGGTAATTAGCTCCGCCCACACGGCGGGAGCGCACTTCCAAAATCGGGGTAACATTTTTCATGGCCTTATCAAAGATGGCCATCGGATCTTGCTTGGTCTTCTCGGAAATGATGGCAAAACAATTATAAATCACGGCCTGGGCGGTCGTCTTTTTGCCGCGCTCCATCACGTAGTTGATGAGCTTGGCAATGGCGACCGAACTGAATTTCGGATCCGGAGCAATGATTCGCTTGCTTGCTTTTTTTCCACGCATATTATTTCTTCTCCCTCTTAGCGCCGTATAAGCTGCGGCCGCGCTTGCGGTTAGCTACGCCTTGGGTGTCGTAAACACCGCGGACAATATGATAACGGACACCCGGCAAGTCTTTCACGCGGCCGCCACGGATTAAAACAATGGAGTGTTCTTGTAAATTGTGTCCAATGCCCGGAATGTAGGCCGTCACTTCCATACCGTTCGATAAACGGACACGGGCGATTTTCCGCAACGCGGAGTTCGGCTTTTTCGGGGTGGTGGTTGTCACACGAGTGCAGACTCCGCGCTTAAAGCTGGAGCCTTTGGCTAAAGCCGAACGTTTGCGCACGGCCGGGTTGTAGACAAACTGCAAAGCCGGAGTCTTCGACTTTTTGGAGCCGCTCTTGCGCGCCTTGCGAATTAATTGGTTGACTGTAGGCATAAAAAAAACTAAACAACTTATAACGCTAGAACAGACAAGCCAGCCACGGCTCAATCCTGTGTTGTTTAGCGGATATTCTTATCTTTAAATTAAGTTTTTAACTACTCAATAGACTAGCAAAAGTCAATGAAAACGTCAACCCCGCCCTTCGCGAAAGGCCCGTCAAGGCCTAGAATAAGCTGCCGGCCAGGCGGAAAAAGACATTAAACAAATGCCCGAAGATATTAACGCCCAAAAAGTTATCCGCCACCACTAATATTAATAACAGCCACGGCCCATGGCTCGATAAGTAGGCTTTAACATGGCTGTACTTGTCCGGCAACACGGCAAACAAAACTTTGGAGCCATCCAAGGGCGGAATGGGAATTAAGTTAAAAACCAAGAGCACAATATTAATCAAAATCAAAAAAGTC
>CAYILY010000102.1:0-1633 GCA_964364395.1 uncultured Gammaproteobacteria bacterium
ATGGCCACGCGGGTTTTTTTAATTTGTTCGCCGGCTTTATCCGCCGCGTTGCGGGTGTCGGAAAAAATTTCTTGGGCCGCTAGTTTGATTTCCGAAAAATTATCCGCTCCCGCCCGGGGGCGCAAAACATAGGCGCCGTCAGGGTTTATATCTGATGCCAGCAGGCCATTATTATCACTGGAGAGCACTACTTGTTTAATAGCGCTGGTGTTAATTTGTTTTGCCAGTTCAAACAATTTTAATGACTCCCAAATTTCCATGTCAGTTTGCATGTTCTCGCCCACAATATCGGCTAGAGAAATAATTTTATTGGGATTGAGCAGCGTCGACAAAGCCATGGCGCGTTTTTGCAAGGCTTCTAAAACGGCTTGCTGGCGGCGGGCGCGGGCAAAATCCGATCCTTCATTGTTGTTGCCGTGGCGGGAGCGGACATATTGCAAAGCCCGATCGCCTTTTAAATCCTGCCAGCCGGCGGCAAAGGAAACCGGCTCATAGCCATAGGCATTATCCGGATATTCGTAATCAGTAAAAGCTTGGGGCACAGGAACGCGCACGCCGCCCAAGGCGTCGATAATTTTAGTAAAGCCGGAAAAATCAATTTTTATATAATAATGGATCGGCAGTCCGGTTATGGCCTCAATGGTTTGTTCGGCTAAGCGCGGACCAGCGCCTGGTTCATTTGGCTGGGCTTGTTTGCCATAAGCATTGGCGGAGTTTATTTTTTGCCAGCCAATGCCCGGGATGGGCGCCACTAAATCCCGGGGAATAGAGAGTAGGGCCAAGCTTTTATCCGAAGGCCGAATGCTGGCCACCATAATTGTATCCGTTAAATTACCGCCTTCATGGTTGGCTCCGCCAATGCCTAAGAGCGCGATATTAATGCGGTCTTCGGCCTCGCCCTGGAGCGGCTTGGCGTCAGCGCCGACTAAGTGGCGCAATTGGCTAAAAACCGAAATATTGCCAAACTGGGCGGCCAAGTTTTGGCCGGAGATAACCGCGCGCGCGCCATACGCTAAAACCGCCACCAAAAACAAGGTTGAGATAATGGCGCTGGTTTTCCCGAGCCAGGCCCAAAAACCGCGCTGCCGTTTGGCGGCGGGGTGGCTCTCGTGAGTTGTTTCGTTGGCGCCTAATTCTTTCAAAAAATCAATAGTGGGCTTTTCCATAAGCCTTCATATTATACTATAGAAAAATCAATAAGTAAACCCCGAATAATTGCGAAAAATTTAAATTTAAGGTAAATATTAAAGAGGCGAGGGCTCGTAGCTCAGTTGGTTAGAGCGTACGGTTCACATCCGTAAGGTCAGAGGTTCGAACCCTCTCGGGCCCACCAAGCCAAAAAACCCCTCCGCCTTGGGCGGAAGGGTTTTTGTGTTTTTATGCTCTAAAGTTCTGGCGTGGCAGTTTCTTTGCTGGGGATCAGTTTAGAGATGTCAGGCGAGAGCTGAATGGCTTGGAATTGGTTTTTGCCTTGTTCCCAAGGCAGAACTTCTTCTTCACCCGAGACCTCGCCGGCCATTTCTTCGAACTGCTGTTTGAGGTTTTCCAGCTCCTGTAGGCCTTCTTGAATGGCTTCGCTGTCAATGGGCCTGGCTCTCAAGAGAGCCAGCACTTCCTCGCCTTTGGCTTTGGC
>CAYILY010000103.1:0-1525 GCA_964364395.1 uncultured Gammaproteobacteria bacterium
AGTGGGTTTATTAGACGAAGAGGCTATGCGCGAGAATCGCGGACGCCGCCGTTAATTATGAGCCTAATCGAAAGATTAGATAATGATTTTAAGGGAGCGCTAAAAGCCAAGGAAGCGGAAAAGCTGGCGGTTTTGCGTTTGGTGCGCAGCAATATTAAGAATTTGGAAATTTCCAAGCAAGCCGCGGCTGGAGACGAAGATATAATCGCCATCTTACAGCGGGAAATCAAACAGCATAAAGAGACGATTGCCAGCTTAAGACAGGCCGGCCGCTCGGAAGACGTGGCCAAGCAAGAAGCTGAAGTTAAATTTTTGCAGGCTTATTTGCCGCCCGCGCTTTCGTTGGATGAATTAAAAGACGTGGTAACCAAGGCCATTGATTTCACCGGCGCGTCATCAATTACTGACATGGGCAAAGTCATGGGGCAGGTAATGAGCCAGGTGAAGGGCCGGGTCACGGGCGACGAAGTCGGGCAAATGGTCAGAGAATTATTGGGCAAATAAAAAATTAAAATTAAAAACAAATATGGCAAAAACTGGTAAATTTATTATTGGCGCCATTTTGGGAGCGGCCGCGGCTGCCTTGTTAACCCCGCTTACCGGCCCGGCGGCCCGGGCGGAATTAAAGAAAGCGGCCCAGAAACAGCTCAAAAAAACAAAGGCTAAAAAATAAAACCCATGCGATTTTTCGGCGGGCGATTAAAAACTTTCTATCAGCAGAGGGAACTATTTGTAATACTGGCGCTTTTTTTGGGCGCGCTTTTTTTGCCGCTGAATGTCGCGGCGCAAACTACCCAAGCCCCGGCTGATGTGGCGCAAGATTTTGGCTTAAACGAAAATTTTGATATTGCCGTAGGGCAAAAAACGGATCTCAAGGACACGGTGGCTGATGTAATAAATATTATTTTAGGTTTCTTGGGAATTGTGGCCGTCATTTTGATAATGTACGCCGGTTGGTTGTATTTGACGGCGCGGGGCAATGAGGATCAGGTTAAAAAAGCCAAATTGATTTTGCGCAACGCGCTGATCGGCTTGGTGATAATTTTCGCGGCTTGGGGCATTACGGCTTTTGTGATTAACCAATTGCGCGGCGCGACTAGCGCCGGGCCAGGCGCTGGCGGCGGAAATAATGGCGGCGGCGTGGGCGGCGGCCTGCCGGCCGAACGGTTTACTTTAGAAGAGTTCCAAACCAGCCACGCCGGCCGGACTAACCGCGACGATGTTTTCCGCTGCAGCAATATCCAAACTCGCTTTAACCACTGGCTGGATTTAGCCAACGTGGCCAATAGCCGCGCCGGCTTGAAGGCCATCCAAAAAGAAGACGGCGTGGGCCGGCGCATTGATTCTTTGCTGGCCGTGGACGTGGACACGCGCAATAACGCCCTGATTTTAGAGCGGCGCAATAACGACGACCCGGCTAAATCCGATAAATGGCCGGCGCATTCGCAAATTGAAATCCAAGTGCCAAAAACTTTGGCCGATTCCGACACCAAGCCTTTGGTCGATTGCGCGGCTTTAGGCTGTA